>NZ_JBYSWB010000004.1:120693-164884 GCF_058986725.1 Pseudomonas sp. GW821-FHT01A09 | reverse complement strand
ACCACCTGGGCATCATCGACAGCGCTGTACGTCGTCGATGGCGCGCACTATACGGAGCGGATTTTGCGCTGTAAACCCCTGTTGTTAAAAATATTAAATTTTTTACGCGAAGCGGTCGCCGTGCGGTTTTTTTTGCGCTGCGCTCGCTTATTCGGCACTGAACAGCAGCTGAAATTTCCCGTTTCAATACGCCTATGCCAAACTAACCCGCATATAGACAAGGTGAATTCTCTCTAATGGCCGATTGGCAGTCCCTCGATCCCGAGGCCGCTCGTGAAGCGGAAAAATATGAAAACCCTATTCCCAGCCGTGAGCTGATCCTCGCGCACCTCGCCGAGCGCGGTTCGCCCGCCAGCCGCGAAGAGCTGGCTGACGAATTCGGCCTCTCCACTGAAGACCAGATCGAAGCCCTGCGCCGCCGCTTGCGTGCCATGGAGCGCGACGCTCAGTTGATCTACACCCGCCGCGGCACCTACGCGCCGGTCGACAAGCTCGACCTGATCCTGGGGCGCATCAGCGGCCACCGCGACGGTTTCGGCTTCCTGGTGCCGGACGACGGCAGCGACGATCTATTCATGAGCCCCGCGCAAATGCGCCTGGTGTTCGACGGCGACCGTGCCCTGGCGCGTGTTTCCGGCCTCGATCGCCGCGGCCGTCGTGAAGGCGTGATCGTCGAAGTCGTTTCCCGTGCTCACGAAACGGTAGTGGGTCGCTACTTCGAAGAAGGCGGTATCGGCTTCGTCCAGCCAGACAACCCCAAGGTCCAGCAGGAAGTGCTGATCACTCCGGGTCGTCATGGCGCAGCCAAGGTCGGGCAGTTCGTGGCGGTGAAAATCACCCACTGGCCGACTCCGCGCTTCCAGCCCCAGGGCGACATTGTCGAGATCATCGGCAACTACATGGCACCGGGCATGGAAATCGACGTCGCCCTGCGCACCTACGACATCCCACACGTATGGCCCGACGCCGTACTCAAGGAAGCCACCAAGCTCAAGCCCCAGGTGGAAGAGAAGGACAAGGAAAAGCGCATCGACCTGCGCCACTTGCCGTTCGTCACCATCGACGGTGAAGACGCCCGCGACTTCGACGACGCGGTCTACTGCGAAGCCAAGAGCAAGCTGCGTCTGTTCAATGGCGGCTGGAAGCTCTACGTGGCCATCGCCGACGTGTCTAGCTACGTCAAGCTGGGTTCGGCGCTGGACGACGAAGCCCAGGTGCGCGGCAACTCGGTGTACTTCCCCGAGCGCGTGATCCCGATGCTGCCCGAGCAGCTGTCCAACGGCCTGTGCTCCCTGAATCCGAAAGTCGACCGCTTGGCCATGGTCTGCGAGATGACCATCTCCAAGACTGGCGAGATGACCGACTACTGCTTCTACGAAGCCGTGATCCACTCCCATGCGCGCCTGACCTACAACAAGGTCAGCACCATGCTGGAGCATTCGCGTACCGCCGAGGCCAAGGCCCTGCGCGCCGAGTTTGGTGATGTGCTGCCGGATCTCAAGCAGCTGTATGCGCTGTACAAAGTGCTGCTCAGCGCCCGTCATGCTCGCGGTGCGATCGACTTCGAAACTCAGGAAACCCGCATCATCTTCGGTTCGCAGCGCAAGATCGCCGAGATCAAGCCGACCGTGCGCAACGATGCCCACAAACTGATCGAAGAGTGCATGCTGGCGGCCAACGTGGCCACTGCCGAATTCCTCAAGAAGCACGAGATTCCGGCCCTCTACCGCGTGCACGACGCGCCGCCGCCCGAGCGCCTGGAAAAGCTCCGCGCCTTCCTCGGCGAGCTGGGCCTGTCCCTGCACAAGGGCAAGGATGGTCCGTCGCCCAAGGATTACCGTGCGCTGCTGGCGTCGATCGCCGATCGCCCGGACTTCAACGTGATCCAGACGGTAATGCTGCGCTCCATGAGCCAAGCGGTGTACAGCGCTGACAACCAAGGCCACTTCGGCCTCAATTACGAAGCCTATACCCACTTCACCTCGCCGATCCGTCGTTATCCGGACCTGCTGACGCACCGCGCCATCCGCAGCGTGATCCACTCCAAGCTGGACACCCCGCACGTGCGCCGCGCCGGTGCGCCGACCATCCCGAAAGCGCGTATCTACCCGTACGACGAGAACGGCCTGGAGCAGCTGGGCGAGCAGTGCTCGATGAGCGAGCGCCGTGCCGATGAAGCCACCCGTGACGTGGTCAACTGGCTCAAGTGCGAGTTCATGAAGGATCGTGTGGGCGAGAGCTTCCCGGGCGTGATCACCGCGGTGACCGGTTTCGGCCTGTTCGTCGAGCTCACCGATATCTTCGTCGAAGGCCTGGTGCACGTCACCGCGCTGCCGGGGGATTACTACCACTTCGATCCGGTGCATCACAAGCTGGCCGGTGAACGCACCGGGCGCAATTTCCGCTTGGGCGACACCGTCGAAGTGCGGGTCATGCGCGTCGACCTCGACGAGCGCAAGATCGATTTCGAAATCGCCCAGACTACCCTCGATGCCCCGATCGGTCGCAAGAACCGTCTGGCCGATGCACCCGCCACCAAAGGGCGGGCAGAGAAACCGTCGGGAAAAGCCAAGGGCGATAACGCCCATCCGGTGGACAAGGCCTACGCACCCAAGGCACCTGCAGGGCGCTCCGGCGCCGGCAAGTCGACCTCGGGCAAGGGCGGGTCGAGCAAGCCCGCCGAGAAGACGCCGGACCTCAAGCCGCCGCGTCGCTCGAGCAAGCCCGAGCCGGTCGAGGCTTACCGTGCCTCGGATGCCGCGGCCAAGAACGCCGAAGTGCGCAAGAGTCGCGAGCTGAAAAAGGCGCTGCTGTCGGAAGCCAAGAGCAGTCCGGGCAGTGGCGCCAAGAGCGACGATAACAAGGGGCCGACCAAACACCGTAAAGGCCCTTCGAAGTCGGGCTCGCGTAAACCCAAGGCGAAATCATGAGTCAGTTGGAAAAGATCTACGGCGTGCATGCCGTAGAGGCGTTATTGCGTCATCACCCTAAGCGGGTCAAGCAGATCTGGTTGTCTGAAGGTCGCAGCGAGCCACGTGTGCAGACGCTGGTAGCATTGGCCGGTGAGAATCGGGTGCCAGTCGGTCAGGCCGAACGCCGAGAGCTCGATGCCTGGGCAGGCGAGGGTGTGCATCAGGGAGTGGTGGCGGATGTCAGCCCGAGCCAGGTGTGGGGCGAGGCGATGCTCGACGAGCTGCTCGACCGTACCGAAGGCGCGCCGTTGTTGCTGGTGCTGGACGGCGTGACTGATCCGCACAACCTCGGCGCCTGTCTGCGCAGTGCCGATGCGGCCGGTGCGCTGGCGGTGATCGTGCCCAAGGACAAGTCGGCGACCTTGACCCCGGCGGTACGCAAGGTGGCCTGCGGTGCTGCGGAAGTGATTCCGCTGGTGGCGGTGACCAATCTCGCTCGCACCCTGGAAAAACTCCAGCAGCGCGGGCTGTGGGTCGTCGGTACCGCTGGCGAGGCGGAAATGGACCTCTACCAGCACGATATGACCGGCCCGACCATTCTGGTCATGGGCGCCGAAGGCAAGGGCATGCGTCGCCTGACGCGCGAGCACTGCGACTACCTGGTGAAATTGCCGATGGCGGGCAGCGTCAGCAGCCTCAACGTCTCGGTGGCCACCGGTGTTTGTCTGTTCGAAGCCGTTCGCCAGCGTAACGCCAAGAAGAAATAACCCTGTAGCGGGGGGGCTTGCCCCCGAAAATATTCGCCATCGACCCCTGTTGGGTGGCTGGTAGATTTTTCGGGGGCAAGCCCCCTCGCTACATCGTGATCGTGTGCTGGTGATTGTTCAAATAATCACCAATCTCCTTGCTTCCCCTCCCGCCCTTCACTACAATTGCGCCCCTTGCCGTGGCGGCAGGTACGCATGTGCCTCGTCCGAGCAAGCTTACACGTGTTCATTCACTCCTTGTCTGACCGCCCTGGCGGCAGGCTACAACCCGTAAGGAGCATTCATGCGTCATTACGAAATCATCTTTCTGGTCCACCCTGACCAGAGCGAGCAAGTCGGCGGCATGGTTGAGCGTTACACCAAGCTGATCGAAGAAGACGGCGGCAAGATCCACCGCCTGGAAGATTGGGGCCGTCGTCAACTGGCCTACGCAATCAACAATGTTCACAAGGCTCACTACGTGATGCTGAACGTTGAGTGCACTGGCAAGGCCCTGGCCGAGCTGGAAGACAACTTCCGTTACAACGATGCCGTGATCCGTAACCTGGTCATCCGTCGCGACGAAGCCGTCACTGGCCAGTCCGAGATGCTCAAGGCTGAAGAAAACCGCAGTGAGCGCCGTGAGCGTCGCGACCGTCCTGAGCACTCCGACGCCGAAGGCGTTGATGGTGATGACAGCGACAACAGCGATAACGCTGACGAGTAATCCACGGACCACTTGAGGAGCCTATAACATGGCACGTTTCTTCCGTCGTCGTAAATTCTGCCGCTTCACCGCTGAAGACGTGAAAGAGATCGATTACAAAGATCTCAACACCCTGAAAGCCTACGTATCCGAAACCGGCAAAATCGTTCCAAGCCGTATCACCGGTACCAAAGCTCGTTATCAGCGTCAGCTGGCCACCGCTATCAAGCGCGCCCGCTTCCTGGCCCTGCTGGCCTACACCGACAGCCACGGCCGCTGAGACCAGGTCGTCGACTGTAGCAAGGGATAGAGTGCATGCGTTCGTTAGCTGATTTCATCATGCGCGGTCGCGTGCAAGCCACTCTCGTAGTGGTTGCTTGTGCGGCAATGCCGTTGTTGTTCTGGTTGAGTGCCGCCGCGGGTTGCCTTGTGTACCTGCGGCGCGGAATGAAGGACGCCTCTGGCGTTCTGCTCTGGGCTCTGCTGCCGGCCTTGGTCTGGTGGTTTTACGGCGAACCGCGCACCTTGATGGTGTTGCTGGGCACGCTGGTACTGGCGGCGCAATTGCGCGCCAGTGAGTCCTGGAACCGGGTGCTGCTGGTCAGCATCGCGCTGGGCCTGGTGTATGGCGTGGTATTGGGTGTGGTGTTCCAGGTGCCCATCGAAGCGATGGCGCAACAGCTCGAAAAGCTGCTGCCGCGGTTGCTTCAGGGCTTCTACCAGCAATTGTCGGTAGAGGAACAGGCCCGCCTGGCTGCGCTGATCGCACCGGTGCTGACCGGTCTGATTGCGGCCTTGTTGCAAGCCGTCAGTGTGCTGGCCCTGATTCTGGGGCGATACTGGCAGGCAGTGTTGTACAACCCGGGTGGGTTCGGTCGCGAGTTTCGGGCCATCAGAATCCCCCTGTGGCCAGCGTTGATGCTGCTGGCGTGCATGTTGGTCGGGCCGAATTTCGGCCCACAGATCGCCATGCTGACGCCGCTGTGCAGTGTTCCGCTGGTGTTTGCCGGCCTGGCGCTGATGCACGGGCTGGTGGTACGGGGCACGCTGGGCAAGTTCTGGCTGGTCGGGCTTTACGTGACACTGCTGCTGTTCATGCAACTGATCTATCCGTTGCTGGTGGTCTTGGCCATCGTCGACAGCCTGATTGATTTTCGCGGTCGTCTGGCGCCGAAAGACGCCGATAACGCGAACGGTGAAGGTTAAAAGTTAAGAGGATTTCCACATGCAACTGATCCTTCTGGAAAAAGTCGCCAACCTGGGCAACCTGGGCGACAAGGTAAACGTCAAGGCTGGTTACGGTCGTAACTACCTGCTGCCTTACGGCAAGGCTACCGCTGCGACCGCCGCCAACCTGGCTGCGTTCGAAGAGCGTCGCGCCGAGCTGGAACAAGCTGCCGCTGACAAGAAAGCATCGGCTGAAAGCCGTGCTGCCCAACTGGCCGAGCTGGAAGTGACCATCACTGCCACCGCTGGCGACGAAGGCAAGCTGTTCGGTTCGATCGGTACTCACGACATCGCTGATGCACTGACCGCCTCTGGCGTCGAAGTGGCAAAAAGCGAAGTTCGTCTGCCGAACGGCACCATCCGCAACGTCGGTGAATTCGACGTGGCCGTGCACCTGCACAGCGACGTAGAAGCCACTGTCCGCGTTGTCGTGGTAGCAGCTTAAGCAACACCTGACGGTCTGGCACCTTGTGTGTCAGGCGGTTAACATCGGGCACGATCCTGTTTACAGGTCGTGCCCTTTGTCTTTCTCAGATAGCCTGAATTCAGTGTGGTCATGAACGAGATATCCGCTCCCGAGCAATACGATCTGCAAACGTCTGCCCTCAAGGTCCCGCCGCATTCCATCGAGGCCGAACAAGCCGTGCTCGGTGGCTTGATGCTGTCCAACGACGCCTGGGAGCGTGTACTCGATCAAGTGTCGGATGGCGATTTCTACCGGCATGACCACCGTCTGATCTTCCGCGCCATCGCGCGCCTGGCCGATCAGAACACCCCGTTCGACGTGGTAACCCTGCACGAGCAGCTCGACAAAGAGGGCCAGAGCGCCCAGGTCGGCGGCCTCGGGTACCTGGGCGAACTGGCGAAGAACACGCCTTCGGTCGCCAACATCAAGGCCTATGCACAGATCGTCCGCGAGCGTGCCACGCTGCGCCAGCTGATCACCATCAGCAACGACATCGCCGACAGCGCCTTCAATCCGTTAGGTCGCAATGCCTCCGAGATTCTCGACGAAGCCGAACGGCAGATCTTCCAGATCGCCGAAGCGCGGCCCAAGACCGGCGGCCCGGTCAGCGTCAACGACCTGCTGACCAAGGCCATCGACCGCATCGATACGCTGTTCAATACCGACGCGGCGATCACCGGGCTGTCCACCGGCTACACCGACCTCGACGAGAAGACCAGCGGACTGCAGCCCGCCGACTTGATCATCGTCGCCGGCCGTCCGTCCATGGGCAAGACCACCTTCGCGATGAACCTCGTCGAAAACGCGGTGCTTCGCAGCGAAAAGACCGTACTGGTGTACTCGCTGGAGATGCCAGGCGATTCGCTGATCATGCGGATGCTGTCGTCCCTTGGCCGAATCGACCAGACGAAAGTGCGTTCCGGTCGTCTGGACGACGACGATTGGCCGCGCCTGACCTCGGCGGTCAACCTGCTCAACGATCGCAAGCTGTTCATCGACGACACGGCCGGTATCAGCCCGTCGGAAATGCGCGCCCGCACACGGCGTCTGGTGCGTGAGCACGGCGAGATCGGCCTGATCATGATCGACTATTTGCAGCTCATGCAGATCCCGGGCTCCAGCGGTGACAACCGCACCAACGAGATTTCCGAGATCTCGCGCTCGCTAAAGGCCCTGGCCAAGGAATTCAACTGCCCGGTGGTCGCCCTGTCGCAGCTCAACCGCTCCCTGGAACAGCGCCCCAACAAGCGCCCGGTGAACTCCGACTTGCGCGAATCCGGAGCGATCGAGCAGGACGCCGACGTGATCATGTTCGTGTACCGGGACGAGGTCTACCACCCCGAGACCGAGCACAAGGGCATCGCCGAGATCATCATCGGCAAGCAGCGGAACGGTCCGATCGGCTTTATCCGCCTGGCGTTCATTGGCAAGTACACCCGGTTCGAGAATCTGGCGCCGGGCAGTTACAACTTCGACGACGAGTAAGCCCGCGAAGAGGCCCGAGAGAGCACACTGACCTTCACCAAAATCCGACCATTACCGTCGGACTTGGTTAATTTTTGTGCTATATTCCGCGCCCGCGTTTTTCCATCCAGTAGCCAACACGGTCATCGACATGCAAGCAGCCAAGCCGCTTTTCGACTATCCCAAGTACTGGGCCGAATGTTTCGGGCCAGCACCTTTCCTGCCCATGAGCAGGGAGGAGATGGATCAGCTTGGCTGGGACTCCTGCGACATCATCATCGTCACCGGTGATGCCTATGTGGATCACCCCTCGTTCGGCATGGCCATCATCGGCCGCCTGCTGGAGTCCCAAGGCTTTCGCGTTGGCATCATTGCCCAGCCCGACTGGACCAGCAAAGACGACTTCATGAAGCTCGGCGAGCCCAACCTGTTCTTCGGCGTCGCGGCCGGCAACATGGACTCGATGATCAACCGCTACACCGCCGACAAGAAAGTCCGTTCCGACGACGCCTACACCCCCGGTGGCCTGGCGGGCTCGCGGCCGGACCGCGCCAGCCTGGTGTACAGCCAGCGCTGCAAGGAAGCCTACAAGCACGTGCCGATCGTGCTCGGCGGCATCGAGGCCTCGCTGCGCCGCATCGCGCACTATGACTACTGGCAGGACCGGGTTCGTCATTCGATCCTGATCGACGCCTGCGCCGACATCCTGCTGTACGGCAACGCCGAGCGCGCCATCGTCGAAGTGGCCCAGCGCCTCTCCTATGGCGAAGATATCCAGACCATCACGGATATCCGCGGCACAGCGTTCATCCGTCGCGACACCCCGAAAGACTGGTACGAAGTCGACTCCACGCGCATCGACCGGCCGGGCAAGATCGACAAGATCATCAACCCGTACGTCAACACCCAGGACACCCAAGCCTGCGCAATCGAGCAGGAAAAGGGCCCGCAGGAAGATCCGGACGAGCCCAAGGTCGTGCAGATTCTGGCCAGCCCGCGCATGACCCGCGACAAGACGGTCATCCGCCTGCCCTCGTTCGAGAAAGTCCGCAGCGACGCCGTGCTCTACGCCCATGCCAACCGCGTGCTGCACCTCGAAACCAACCCCGGCAACGCCCGCGCCCTGGTGCAGAAGCATGGCGAAGTGGACGTGTGGTTCAACCCGCCGCCCATCCCCATGACCACCGAGGAAATGGACTACGTGTTCGGCATGCCCTACGCCCGCGTCCCGCACCCGGCCTACGGCAAGCAGAAGATTCCGGCCTACGACATGATTCGCTTCTCGGTGAATATCATGCGTGGCTGCTTTGGCGGCTGCACCTTCTGCTCGATCACCGAGCACGAGGGACGCATCATTCAGAACCGTTCCGAAGAGTCGATCATTCGCGAGATCGAAGAGATTCGTGACAAGGTCCCGGGTTTCACCGGCGTCATTTCCGACCTCGGCGGCCCCACCGCGAACATGTATCGCATCGCCTGCAAGAGCCCGGAAATCGAATCCGCGTGCCGCAAGCCGTCGTGCGTGTTCCCGGGTATCTGCCCGAACCTGAATACCGACCACTCGTCGTTGATCCAGCTGTACCGTAGCGCCCGTGCCCTGCCGGGCGTGAAGAAGATCCTCATCGCCTCCGGGCTGCGCTACGACCTGGCGGTGGAATCGCCAGAGTACGTCAAGGAGCTGGTGACCCACCACGTGGGCGGTTACCTGAAGATCGCGCCGGAGCACACCGAAGAAGGGCCGCTGAACCAGATGATGAAGCCGGGTATCGGCTCGTACGACAAGTTCAAGCGCATGTTCGAGAAGTACTCCAAGGAAGCGGGCAAGGAGCAGTACCTGATCCCGTACTTCATCGCCGCCCACCCGGGCACCACCGACGAAGACATGATGAACCTGGCGCTGTGGCTCAAGGGCAACGGCTTTCGCGCGGACCAGGTGCAGGCGTTCTATCCCTCACCCATGGCGTCGGCCACGGCCATGTATCACTCGGGCAAGAACCCGCTGCGCAAGGTCACCTACAAGAGTGACAACCTGACCATCGTCAAAAGCGAGGAGCAGCGCCGTCTGCACAAGGCCTTCCTGCGCTATCACGATCCGAAAGGCTGGCCGATGCTGCGTGAAGCGCTGGAGCGCATGGGCCGCGCCGACCTGATCGGTCCGGGCAAGCACCAGTTGATCCCGCTGCATCAGCCGGACTCCGACAGCTACCAGAGCGCGCGCCGCAAGAACTCCACGCCGGCTGGCAGCCACAAGGTCGGCAAGGGTCAGAAGATCCTGACCCAGCACACCGGTCTGCCACCACGCGCCGCCGATGGCAGCAAGCCATGGGACAAGCGCGAAGAGGCCAAGGCCGCGGCGTTCGCCCGCAACCAGGAAGCGGCCAAGGCGCGCAAGGATGCCAGCAAAGGTGGCAAGGGCAAGGGCAAGCCCGCCCGCCAGCCGGTGCTGCCGCGCTGATCCGATAAGCCACGAATCGCACCAGGCGTCAGGGCGCGACCGCGCCCTCCACCACGGTAAATTTGCCGGGTGGCATTTTGCTGCGCAGTGACGCCAGTCCCAGCGTGCAGGACTGGCAGGTGGGCTTCTGCGAGAACACCAACAACTCATCCACCTCGCTGAGTCGCGGTACGCCTTTGTTGAAGGCCAGAAGAATCATCCGCTCCGAATCCAGCATGCGCTGTTGGGTAGGCAGCGTATCCAGCGCGCGGGTGTTGGAGAGGTCCGGCAGGAACAACAGATACTCCGAGCCCGGATTGTCGGCGTTTCGAGGCCGAGTGAATTGGCTGTTGATGTAGCGTGTGCCATCAGGCGCGATACACACTTCGCCTTCCCGGGTCCATCCCGCCGGTAACTCGCCCTTGCGCATCATGCGCGTCAAGGGGACATCCAGTTCCGCATTGCGCAAGCCGGACAAACTGTAAAAAATGCTTTGCGCCTTGCTTGGGTCCTTGAATTTCACCCGCAGGAAGGCCAGGTTCTTGCCCCCTTTGGCCATGGCTTGGGTCGTGGCGGGCTGCAACAGATTCTCGCCGGTGAAGCGTCCGCTGTTGCCATGCAGCACCTCCAGGTGCGTGGCGATCTCGGTTCGCAGGGGCGCGGGCGTCTGCCGAGTGACAGTAGACCAGCTGCTGGAAGGCCCCCGCGAGCTCACCAGCAGATGGTGTTGACTGAAACGGCAGAACAATGCCGCTTCCTCGGGCTGAGTACCCAGCTCGAAAGGCCCGCCAATGTATTGCTGCAGCCACTTCTTGTCCGCGGGCGTGAGCTTGGACGCCACACGTTTGAGGTTGGGCAGTGCCTCTTGGGGATTCACGATCTTGAAATAGTTATGCGCATCTACCGACCCGTTGTAGATGTAGTGCAGTGCATCGTTTTCAGACAGTGTCTGATGGCTCGACGGCTCGGAGGGAACGTTGTCGGTGATGCGCGTCAGGGTGATTTTGTCGCTGTCCGGACCAAAGACGCCCTTGTAATAGGCTTGATCGTCGACACGAGCGATCATCACCTGTACGCCGTCGGCTTTGCGGGTGGCAACCACTGCCGAGACCCTGCGCGAGTCATCGACACCCTCGACGATACCCTCAGCGAGATGGAGCTGCTTGAAGCGGCTATTACCGCCCAGCACGGTGGCTTCTATCTGTGCCTTGTAATGACTGCGGCCGATACTGCGGCCTTGTTCCAACGTGCCGTCAGCCTTCACCTGCTGGACGCGATGATTGTGTACGAACTCGCCGCCGCTGGCGGGTTTGATGGCTCGGTCGTTGAACCAAGGGACGATATCGACCCCTTCGGTGTTGCTGGCCAGTGCGTTGCTATGGTCAAGATTGCGCCACACGCCGGTGCCGCAGACGTCCAGATCCAGGCCGCGGCGGTTACGACAGCCCCCAGGGCGGAGTCGCGACCCGCTGCGTTCCAGGGTATCGGCGTGAACCCTGCGCAATTCAGCGCCTCCGGCTGGCAGATCGACTTTGCGGTAAAGCGTGTTGCCTGCCTGAAAATAATGCTCATCGCCCCATGCCACCCAGCGTTTGCTCAGATTGGGGGTGATGTCCCGCACCAACCAGCCTGCGGTATCGGTATCTACCTCCAGTGGCAGGGTATCGATCTTGCGCAAGGACAGCCCGCTCTGGTGATTGAGTCGACGCAGCGCCCTGCCGCAGGCGCGGGTGCTCGCCGGGTCGATGAGAAACAGCTTGCCCTCGCTGCGAGGCGCTGTGCTGTTGTGCAGAACCATCCAACGCCCGTCATCGACTCGACGCAACTGTTGACCGCTCGGCAAGACCGGTCTTGCCCCGCTACCGAGCCACTGCAGTGGTCTGATGGCTTTGAACTGCCCGGTGAATGTCTGACGCGCCCAGCGGGTGACGCGTATGACTATCTGTCTGAAGTTTCGCCAGGCAACCGTAGCCACACCCTTGACGGCCCTGAGTATGTCCAGAGGGTTGATCAGCGCGATAGCCTCTTTGAGATATTGTCTGCCGAGGTCGCGCAGAAGTGGCAAGTGGCTCTGGATGCCCAGCCTGGCGGCCATGCGCGCGCTACGCAGGGTCAGTCCAGCCAGCCTGACCGCCGGCAGTACCAGAGACAGCGCATCGATGGGCAAGCCGATAATGGCCCATTTGAGTGACTCCCGGTTGCCGGTCCGCAAACCATCACGCAAGTCTTCCAGTGGTCCCCAGATGGGAATGAGCACCTTGGCGATGGTTTGCGCAGGCGACTTGTCAAAGTAGGTGGCGCCTCGCAGCTTTTGGCGCAGGTGTTCAATGTGCGTCGAGCTGAACATGTGCTCCGTCATTTCCCGCACGACAGTGCCAATGCGGGTTTCGAATCCAACGCCGCTGGAAGCCAGCGGGCCTAGCACCGTCTCCAATATGACACGTGCGCTCTCGACGTCCTTGGGTGGGCGGCCGGCGAAGTAGGCCTGGGCATCCAGATCGAACGTGAAGCGCGCATTGGTGTTGACGCTGTCTGCCGACCGGTAGGTAGGTAACGCTGTCCACTCGAAGCGCCGACGTATCAGGCTGGCGTAGGGCAATACTTCGTAGTAGCAGCGCTGGCCCTGATAATCGGCCTCGATAATGAAACCATAGTGCCCGCGGATAGGTCCGAGGCGGTCAATGATCTCGCGGTATGCCAGGCCCCCTACATTGGCCAGCAACTCCCAATTGCTGAAGTCGAATTGGCGCACCATGTGAACGCTCAGCAGGCCCTGGTCAAGGGGCTTGCGGTCGTCTTCGGGCAGGTCGCGCAACAATGATCTGATCATGTTCCGGCAACCGGCCTTGCTGTTGCTGATCCATCGCGCGAACTGCGTTTCGAACTCGGCCTCGATATCCGGCAGGTCGTCCAGAGGCAGCGCCTGCGGGTGGTACTTCAGGTCGCTGCCCAGCAAGTATTCGGGGATATGTTCAGGGGGATCGGTGCGGGCCTTATTGCTGGCGATGACCTGCTCGGCGGGGATGCGCTGAGCGAGCTGATGCGGGCCCTTGTACCAGAAACTATCCGCAATGGGGAGTTGCGGGCGCCGAACGAACTTCGTATGCAGGGGGATGCCGCGGCGTTCCAGCTCAGCGCGTGCCATGGCCAGGCGGTCGGGTGCCGGTTGGCGAAGCTGGTCAACGGCGCGCCCGTAGGCTTCTTCTTCGGCGCTGAAGTTCAGGAACGCCGACATCACGTCGTCCTCGCTGAAATGCGCCAGGTCCTGGTCGGGCAGCAGTTGGTTGCTTATGCCCCACTGCAACAGGGGGACCGTCAGCGTCGTGGCACAAAGAGTCTTGATGGCCTCCGTCTCGCGACCTGTGTTTTCGAGCATGTGTGAGGCGAAATTGCAGAGCGCTTCAAATGTCATGGTGCGTGCCTTGCCTGGCGTGATCATTTCCGCCAGTCGCACGCCTTGATTGAAATGCACCCAGGTGTTGCTGCGCCGCCACGCGAGGTATTGCGGTACGTCATGCACCTGGAACTCCGCAGGCAAGTGGGCCGTGATCAGGTAACTCATCAGCGAAGTGGAGGGTTGCGAAGAAATACCGACGCGGTCGCGTACATGGTCGCTGACCGCCGTGCGTATCATGTGCATGCTCTGGCCTCGCAACCTTGGTTGCTCGAAGTCGAACGCGCAGGCGTCGGCATTTGGGTCGATGTCCAGCGCCAAGGCCTTGAACATCAGCTTGCAGGTCACCACAGGGCTGGGTGTTTCACCATCATGCTGGCCGTACCAATCCATGGCCGTCAGCAGGTCGAGCGCCACGGCTTGGGCCGCTGGAGTTTCCAGTATTGCGCACAACACCAGCAACGGATGCTTGTGGCGGATGTCGATAGGTGTGATCGGCAAAATGTTCTGTGCCAGGTCGTCCAGGAGGCTACGCTGAGGGCGGTTATAGGACCTGCGCGCAGCGTCGATGATGATTGCGTCGTCGCCGGCGTGAAGCAGTTCCTTCAGCGCCACCGAATCATTCAGTGCCTGGGTAGCCAGCGCTTGTAGAAGGGCCATCAGCGTTTCGATGCGGCTCTTGAGTTCGAGCCTGTTGTGTACGGTGCCGAGTCCCAACTTCGTCAGGTAATGGGTGGTTGGGGTATCGAGCGAGTAGGTATTGTCTGTCAGATGCTGGCTCAGGCGGCTCAGCATGGTCGACATTTCGATGAGTGAGGGATTGTGCCAGTGTTGAAACGTAGGTAGGTAGTTCATGGCCTTGATCTCTGGACGAAGTTGGCGCATTGCAGCAACTCGCGTTCAGGTATCCGGGCTACATAAATGTATCGGTTCAGGCGCTCGCCCTTTTTTTGTGCAACTCTGGGCCCCCAAATCAGGCGTAGCGCAATCTTGGTGCCGTGGCTGACAGCACCCCCCGCCTGCAAGGCGCTTTGTCATATGGCATAAGTCTTGCGCGATACGTTCAACGTCCAGGTCTGCAGGAGGCACGCTGTGTCGATACATGTCGCATTGCACCACATCACGCATTACCGCTACGACCGGGCTATCGAGCTGGGTCCGCAGATCGTACGTCTGCGTCCGGCGCCCCACAGCCGCACGCGCATCCTCTCCTATTCGCTGAAAGTGCTGCCTGAAGAGCATTTCACCAACTGGCAGCAGGACCCTCAGGGCAACTACCTGGCGCGTCTGGTATTTCCGGAAAAGACCAAAGAATTCCGTGTCGAAGTCGACCTGGTCGCCGAAATGGCGATCTTCAACCCGTTCGACTTTTTCCTCGAGCCCTACGCTGAAAAAGCGCCGTTCACATACAGCAAGGATGAACAGCACGAGCTGGGCTCCTATCTCGAAAAACTGCCGCTGACGCCCAAGTTCAAGGCTTACCTGGACGGCATCAGCCGTGTGCCGATCCCGACCATCGATTTCCTCGTGGGGCTCAACCAGAAGCTCAGCGAAGACATTCGCTATCTGATCCGCATGGAGCCGGGTGTACAGACCCCTGAGCACACCTTGAACGATGCCTCCGGCTCGTGCCGCGACTCGGCCTGGCTGCTGGTGCAACTGTTGCGTCATCTGGGCATGGCCGCGCGCTTCGTGTCCGGGTACCTGATCCAGCTCACCGCAGATCAGAAGTCCCTCGATGGCCCCTCGGGCACCGACGTCGACTTCACCGACCTGCACGCCTGGTGCGAGGTCTATCTGCCCGGTGCTGGCTGGGTCGGGCTGGATGCCACATCCGGCCTGTTCGCCGGCGAGGGTCACATCCCGCTGGCGTGCAGCCCTGATCCGACCTCGGCGGCGCCGATCAGCGGCCTGGTCGAGCCGTGCGAAGCGGAGTTTTCCCATGAGATGTCGGTGGAGCGCGTCTGGGAGGCCCCGCGGGTCACCAAGCCCTACAGCGACAGCGAGTGGCAGACCATCCTCGCCCTGGGCGAGCATATCGACGGCGACCTGCAAGCCGGCGACGTGCGCCTGACCATGGGCGGCGAGCCGACCTTCGTTTCGGTCGACGACCCCGACGGCGCCGAATGGAACACCGCGGCCCTGGGCCCGACCAAGCGCAAGCTGTCGGCCGAACTGTACAAACGCCTGCGCGACAGGTACGCCCCCGATGGACTGGTGCATTTCGGCCAGGGCAAATGGTACCCGGGCGAGCAACTGCCGCGCTGGTCGCTCAATTGTTACTGGCGCAAGGACGGCGAGCGCATCTGGAAGGATGAGCGCCTGATCGCCGACGAAAGCGAAGATTATGGCGCCACGGGCGAGACCGCCGGGCGTTTCCTCGCCTGCGTCGCCGAGCGCTTGAAGCTGCCGACGCGCTACGTGTTCCCGGCCTACGAGGACAACTTCTACTACCTGTGGCGTGAAGGCAATCTGCCCTCCAACGTCAAGGCCGAAGACCCCCGTCTCAAGGATGAAATGGAGCGCAAGCGCCTGCGCAGCGTGTTCAACCAGGGCCTGGACAAGATCGTCGGCCAGGTGCTGCCGCTGGCGCGCACGCCGGCCGGCGATCAATGGCAGAGCGGGCGCTGGTACCTGCGCGACAATCATTGCCGCCTGGTGCCGGGCGACTCGCCGCTGGGCTATCGCCTGCCACTGGCCTCGCAGCCGTGGGTCACGGCGGCGGAATATCCGTTCGTCTTGCCTATCGATCAGAATCAGGACCTGCCTGGGCTGCCAGCACTGGAGCATCTGCACGCCACCAGTGGCAACCAGCGCACCGCCCAGGCCGAAGAGCGCGAGCCGAAAATCGACGAGTCGGCTGGTTGGCTGACCCGCACCGCGCTCTGCGCCGAGGCCCGTGAAGGCCGACTGTATCTGTTCATGCCACCGCTGGAGCGGCTCGAAGACTACCTGCAACTGGTGAGTGTCATCGAGTCGGCAGCCAAGGAGCTGCGCTGCCCGGTGCTGCTCGAAGGCTACGAGCCGCCAGCCGATCCACGCCTGTCCAACTTCCGCATCACCCCGGACCCAGGTGTGATCGAGGTCAACGTGCAGCCGTCTGCAAGCTGGGCGCAACTGGTGCAGAGCACCGAGTTCCTCTACGAGCAGGCACGGCTCAACCGCCTGACCACCGAGAAATTCATGATCGACGGCCGCCACACCGGCACCGGCGGCGGCAACCACTTCGTGCTCGGCGGCGCCACGCCGGGGGATTCGCCGTTTCTGCGGCGGCCCGACCTGCTGCGCAGCCTGATCAGCTACTGGCACAACCACCCGTCGCTGTCGTATCTGTTCTCCGGGCTGTTCATTGGCCCGACCTCCCAAGCGCCACGGGTCGACGAAGCGCGCAACGACTCGCTCTACGAGCTGGAAATCGCCTTCTCGCAGATGCCGCCACCGGGCCAGGCCTGCGCGCCATGGCTGGTGGACCGCTTGCTGCGCAACCTGCTGATCGACGTGACCGGCAACACCCACCGCGCCGAATTCTGCATCGACAAGCTCTATTCGCCCGACGGTGCCACCGGGCGCCTCGGCCTGTTGGAGTTGCGCGCTTTCGAGATGCCGCCGCACGCGCGCATGAGCCTGGTCCAGCAGTTGCTGCTGCGGGCGCTGATCGCGAAGTTCTGGCGGCAACCGTATGCGCCGGCCAAGCTGGCCCGCTGGGGGACCGAGTTGCATGATCGCTACCTGCTGCCGCACTTCATCGAGCAGGATTTCGCCGATGTGATCGCCGACCTCAACAGCGCCGGCTATGGCTTCAAGACCGAGTGGTTCGCCGCCCACCGGGAATTCCGTTTCCCCAAGGTCGGCGACTACGAGGTCAACGGCATCAAGCTGGAGCTGCGCACTGCTCTGGAGCCTTGGCATGTACTGGGTGAAGAGGGCACCGCGGGGGGCACCGTGCGCTACGTGGATTCATCGCTGGAGCGCTTGCAGGTCAAGCTCAATGGCCTGCCGCCTGATCGCTACGTGCTGACCTGCAACGGCCGCGCCGTGCCACTGCATCCTACCGGGCGGGTGGGCGAGTTCGTGGCCGGGGTGCGTTTCCGTGCCTGGCAGCCGCCGAACTGCCTGCAGCCGAATATCGGGGTGCACGCGCCGCTGGTTTTCGATCTGCTCGACACATGGATGCAGCGCTCGTTGGGTGGTTGCCAGTATCATGTCACCCATCCTGGCGGGCGCAGTTACGAAACCCTGCCGATCAATGCGAACGAGGCGGAGAGCCGTCGTCTGTCGCGCTTCTTCCGCATCGGCCACACGCCGGGTCGGATGGACGCCGCGCCACTGAAGATCAACGATGAGCTGCCGATGACACTGGATATGCGTCGCGGCTGATCCACACGCCACAAGACCCCGCGCCATGACTGCATGGCGCGGGCCTTTGCGTGTGGGTGTCTGCGCTAACCTGACCTTATTCCGTTTGCTGCCGAGCGTTCCATGCCTGACCTGCTTGACCCATACCCGCTGACCCCGGGTACCTACCACGAGATGCTCGAGGCCGATGGGGCCGTGCGCCCGCATTGGCAGCGCCTGTTCGATCAGGTGCAGCGCTTGAGCCCGGGGCAGTTGGCCCAGCGCCAGGCGTTGCTGACGCGGCAGATCCAGGAAAACGGCGTCACCTATAACGTCTATGCCGACCCCAAGGGTGCCGACCGGCCCTGGGAGCTCGACTTGCTGCCGCACCTGATCGACGCCGAGGAGTGGCAGCAACTGTCGGCCGGTATCGCCCAGCGCGCGCGCCTTCTCAACGCCGTGCTGGCGGACATCTACGGGCCGCAGACCCTGATCCGGGAGGGCCTGCTGCCGGCCGAGCTGGTCTACGGCCACAACCATTTCCTCTGGCCCTGCCAGGGCATCGTGCCACCGCAGAACATCTTTCTGCACCTGTATGCGGTCGACCTGGCGCGGGCGCCGGATGGTCGCTGGTGGGTGACGGCAGATCGCTCCCAGGCGCCATCGGGTGCCGGTTATGCCCTGGAAAACCGCATGAGCGTGTCGCGGGTGTTCCCTGATCTGTATCGCGACCTGCAGGTGCGCCACATGTCCGGGTTCTTCCGCACCCTGCAGGACACCTTGGTGCGCCTGGCGCCCGCCGACGACGAAGCGCCGCTGGTGGTGTTGCTGACGCCCGGACGTTTCAACGAGAGCTATTTCGAGCACCTGTATCTCGCCCGCCAGCTGGGCTATCCGCTGGTCGAAGGCGGCGACCTCACGGTGCGCGATGCCACGGTCTACCTCAAGACCCTCAGCGGCCTGCGCCGGGTGCACGCGATCATGCGCCGCCTCGACGACGACTTCTGCGATCCGCTGGAGCTGCGCACCGATTCGGCGCTGGGCGTGCCCGGCCTGTTGCAGGCGGTGCGCCAGGGTCGGGTGCTGGTCACCAATGCCCTGGGCAGCGGTGTGCTGGAGTCGCCCGGCTTGCTGGGCTTCTTGCCGAAGATCAACGAGCACCTGTTCGGCGAGGAGCTGATTCTGCCGTCCATCGCCACCTGGTGGTGCGGCGAGCCGCCGGTGCTGGCGCAAGCGCTGGAGAAGCTCGATACCTTGCTGATCAAGCCGGCGTTTCCGTCCCAGAGTTTCGCCCCGGTGTTCGGCCGCGACCTCGACACCAAGCAGCGCGAGGAGCTTGCCGCCCGCCTGCGGGCGCGGCCCTATGCCTATGTGGCGCAGGAAATGGCCCAGCTGTCCCAGGCGCCGGTCTGGCAGCCCGAGGGTGGTTCGCTGCAACCGCGGGCCATCGGCATGCGGGTGTATGCCGTGGCCGACGAAATCGGCTATCGGGTGCTGCCCGGCGGCCTTACGCGGGTAGCCGCTCAAGCCGATGCCGAGGTGGTGTCGATGCAGCGCGGCGGCGCCAGCAAGGACACCTGGGTGCTGGGCAATCAGGCGCCTACGGGCGAACAATGGCGCGCTCAGCGCCCGATCGGCGTGCCGGAGCTGGTACGTCGCGACCCGTACCTGCCGTCGCGGGTGGTCGAGAATCTGTTCTGGTTCGGCCGCTACTGCGAGCGCTGCGACGACAGCGCACGGCTGCTGCGCATCATTCTTGGTCGCTACATCGACGGTGACGATCCGAAGGCCCTGCAAGCGGCGGTCGACCTGGCAGTGAGCATCAACCTGCTGCCCGACGAGGGCGACATGCAGGAGCGCATCCGCGCGGCGTTGATGGGCGAAGACTGGCCCTTCAGCCTGCGCTCCAACCTGCAACGCTTGCAGTGGGCGGCGTCGCAGGTGCGTGGCAAGCTCTCGCGGGAGAACTGGCAGGCGCTGGTGGAATTGCAGCGTGAGGCGGTCACCCTGGATGTCGAGGATGCCGATTTCGGCGAGCTGCTGGATTTCCTCAACCGCCTGGTGATGTCGCTGGCGGCCTTGTCCGGTTTCGCTCTCGACGACATGACCCGCGATGAAGGCTGGCGCTTCCTGATGATCGGTCGGCGCATCGAGCGTTTGCAGTTCCTCAGCACCAGCCTCTCGGCGTTCATGGACAGCGAGGCGGTGTTCGATCAGGCCGGACTGGAGTGGCTGCTGGAGCTGGGCAACTCGAGCATCACCTATCGCTCGCGCTACCTGGCCGAGCCACAGTTGATTCCGGTGCTCGACCTGCTGCTGCTCGACGCCCAGAACCCCCACGCGGTGTTCTTCCAGCTCAAGCTGGTAGCGCGTTCGCTGCGGCGCCTCAACGATGAATTCGCGGCGCCCCGGGACAAACTGCTGGCGCCGCTGATCGAGCGCCTGTCGCGCTTCGATCTGGGCACGTTGGAGTATTCGCTGTTCGGCGTCGCCAGTGTGCGCGCAGTCCTGGAAGGGCTGAGCGGGCTATTGCGCCAGATCACCGAGGCCAGCAGTCAGGTCTCCGATCGCCTGGCGATGCGCCATTTTGCCCATGTCGACGATATCAGCCAGCAGACGGTGTCCGTTTAATGAGCGCCCACTACACCATCATTCACGACACCCACTATCAATACGACAGCCCGGTGTCCCTGGCTCAGCAGCTGGCGCACCTGTGGCCGCGCGAGTGCGACTGGCAGGTCTGCCACGAGCAGGCGCTGGAGATCACCCCCGAGCCGACGCAGCGCCTGGACGAGCTCGACGTGTTCGGCAATCCGCTGACCCGCCTGGGTTTCGAGCGCCCCCATGACGATCTGCGGGTGTGCGCGCGCTTGCAGGTCGAGGTGCTGCCCCGGCCGGCGCTGGACTTCAAGGCCTCGCCGGCCTGGGAGGCGACCCGCGATGCGCTGTGCTACAGCAGCAAACCGGTGGCCAGGCAGGTGCTGGAAGCGTGCCGCTATCGGTTCGAATCGCCCTATGTGCGCCTGAAAAAGAATTTCGTGGCGTTCTCGCAAAGCTGCTTCCCGCCTGGCCGGCCGCTGATGCTGGGCGTGCAGGCGCTGATGGAGAAGATCTTCAAGGAATTCACCTTCGACGCCGAGGCCACCCAGGTGGCGACGCCGTTGCTGGAAGTGCTGGAGACCCGCCGCGGCGTTTGTCAGGATTTCGCCCACTTGATGCTGGCGTGCCTGCGTTCCCGCGGCCTGGCAGCGCGCTACGTCAGCGGTTACCTGCTGACCCAGCCGCCACCCGGCCAGCCGCGGCTGATCGGCGCCGATGCCTCCCACGCCTGGGTCTCGGTGTTCTGCCCGACGCTTGGCTGGGTGGATTTCGACCCCACCAACAACGTGCAGCCGGCGCTGGAGCACATCACCCTGGCCTGGGGGCGGGATTTTTCCGACGTGTCACCGCTGCGCGGGGTGATTCTGGGCGGTGGCAACCATGACCCGGAAGTGCAGGTAACGGTGATGCCGGCCGAGGAGGCGAAGAAACTGTTGCCTTGAGGCTGTTTCGGGGGCAAGCCCCCTCGCTACATCACCTGCAGCGAGGGGGCTCGCCCCCGAACAATCAGTCAGGCGACGCGCTCATGTGGGCTGCTACCACTGACACCACAGGCATACGCAGCCAACACTTGGCGAAGCAGGGCGTTGATAGTCATGAGGTTTCTCCGTAGGTCGTGTTGTGCATCCTGACCGCGGCCGCTATGTTTGACCCGTTGATTGTCTTGATCAGCCTGATAGAGAGACCTGCAATCCCCCGTCGGGTCCTCGCAAGCCACCTGCCGGAGATCCGCCCCCATGCTGGGAAAAGCCCTTGCCCTTTCTGCCCTGAGCCTGTTCAGCGCCCATCTGCTGGCCGCCGAGTGCGCGGTGACCGTCGACTCGACCGACACCATGATGTTCGACACCAAGGCCATCGAGGTCAGCAAGAGCTGCAAGACCTTCACCGTCAAGCTGACCCACTCCGGCTCCCTGCCCAAGGCGGTGATGGGCCACAACTGGGTGCTGGCAAAGGAAGCCGATGCCAAGGGCGTCGCCAGTGACGGCATGAGCGCCGGGGCCGACAGCGATTACGTGAAGGCGGGCGATGAGCGCGTGATTGCCCACACCAAGCTGATCGGCGCGGGCGAGAGCGACAGCGTGACCTTCGATGTGGCCAAGCTGAGCGCCGGGGAGGCGTACGAATTTCTCTGCACCTTCCCCGGCCATATCGCGATGATGAAAGGCAGCCTCAAACTGGTGGATTGACCCTGTAGCGAGGGGGCTTGCCCCCGAAAGAGCGTATCAGCGACCTCAATGTGGCAGATACGCAACAGTCGCAGGCAACCCCCCTCGCTAGAGGTTCAATTCACCTTGAACACATGGCGCATGTACGCCACGAAATTCTCGTCCCGGCATTGCGTCTTCGCCGCTTCGTCGGAGATCTTCGCCACCGGCTGGCCGTTGCAGTCGGTCATCTTCAGCACGATGCTCATGGGCTCTACGCCCGGGATGTCGCAGGTCAGGTTGGTGCCGATGCCGAAGCTGACGTTGATGCGCCCGCGCAGCGCCCGGAAGATCGACAGCGACGTCGGCAGATTCAAGCCGTCGGAGAACACCAGCGTCTTGGTCTTCGGATCGATGCCCAGGCGGCGGTAGTGGGCGATGGCTTTTTCAGCCCAGACGATCGGATCCCCGGAATCGTGGCGCAGGCCGTCGAACAGCTTGGCGAAGTACAGATCGAAGTCGTTGAGAAAGGCATCCATGGTGATGGTATCGGTCAGGGCGATGCCCAGCAGGCCACGATACTCCCGTACCCAACAATCCAGCGCGGCGATCTGGCTGTCGATCAGCCGCGGCCCGAGTTGCTGGTGGGCCATGATCCACTCATGGGCCATGGTGCCCAGCGGTTTGATGTCGAGCTTGCGCGCCAGATGCATGTTGCTGGTGCCGACGAAGCGCGCGGGGAAGTCCTTGTGCAGGCAGGTGACGATTTCTTCCTGGACGCTGTACGAAAACCGCCGCCGCGTACCGAAATCCGCCACCTGCAACTCGGCCAGTTCATCGGCGCTGGCGTTGGCGCGCAACCAGTCGAACTTGCGGTAGAGCTGATCCCGCGCCGCACTCATGGCCATTTGCGGGAAACGCGCGCGGTTGCGCACTTCGCTCACGGTCGCCAGCAGCGGCACCTCGAACAGGATCACATGCAGCCACGGGCCGCGCAGGCGGATGCACAGCTGGTCGTTTTCGATGCTGGTGTGCAGGTAGCGCAGATTGAAGCGGAACAATCCCAGAAAGCGCAGAAAATCCGGCTTCATGAAATTGATGCTCTCCAGAAAGGCCAGCTCCTCATCACCCAGACTGAGATCGCACATGCTTTCTATATGGCGGCGGATCTCGGGCAGATAAGGGCGCAGGTCCTCGCCGTTGCGGCAGCGAAACTCCCATTCGACGTCGACGTTCGGGTAGTTGTGCAGCACCGCCTGCATCATCGACAGTTTGTAGAGGTCGGTATCGAGCAGATTCTGCACGATGCGCTCGGCGAAAACGGATTCACTCATGGGGGCTCCTTACGGGCCAAGGCACCTGAAAATGGCAGTGGCGCACAGTTGCGGCACATTCTGACAGCCTTGTTGGCCTCGGCGCGAGCAGCAATGCGCCTTCGCTCCCGGCGCAAAGTGCCGCAAACGCCCCTTCTCGCCCATTCTCAGGGACGAATACCCCGGTAACAGCTAGGCTGAATTGGTGCGGCGCGTAGCAGTTGCGCACCGCAAATGTGCACTTCGGTTACGCAGCTTGTTACGTGTTGGTTGCACAACCAATGAGCCGCAAGTTGCAATCGATTCAGGGTTTGGTTGCACCTATTTTAGAGAGGGGTTCTACCTTGCGGGTTTCATGCAGTTGCACGACCCATATTCGAAGGGCAAAAGTCCTCTGTGCCCCTTGCCAGGCTGCTCATTCGTGCATTTTGAAAAGTGATGGCACGGGCCTTGCTCAGGACCAAGGGCAGAAGCTGTAGTGCCAACCAAAAAAATCTCAGGAGCACCACCTCATGTCGCAAACGTTTTACAGAAAGGGTTTTCTGGCGCTGGCCGTTGCTTCGGCTCTGGGCGTTTCTTCTTTTGTGCAAGCCGACGTGAAGATCGGCGTGGCGGGCCCGATGACCGGTGCCAACGCTTCGTTTGGTGAGCAGTACATGAAAGGCGCACAGGCTGCAGCCGACGCGGTCAACGCCGCCGGCGGCATCAACGGCGAGAAGATCGTCCTGGTCGCGGGCGACGACGCCTGTGAGCCCAAGCAGGCCGTGGCCGTGGCCAACCGCCTGGTCGATCAGGACAAGGTCATCGGCGTGGTAGGGCACTTCTGTTCGTCGTCGACCATTCCGGCTTCCGAGGTCTACGCCGACGCTGGTGTGATCGCCATCACCCCTGGCTCCACCAACCCGACCGTCACCGAGCGCGGCCTGGGTGACATGTTCCGTATGTGCGGTCGTGACGACCAGCAAGGCGTCGTCGCCGGCGATTACATCGTCGACGTGCTCAAGGGCAAGAAGGTCGCGGTCATCAACGACAAGGACACCTACGGTAAAGGCCTGGCGGATGCCACCTCGGCCCAGCTGAAAAAACGCGGCGTGACGCCGGTCCTGGAAGAAGGCCTGACCCGTGGCGAGAAAGACTTCAGCGCCCTGGTCACCAAGATCCGCAGCGTCGGCGCCGACGTCGTCTACTTCGGCGGCCTGCACCCGGAAGCCGGTCCCCTGGTCCGCCAATTGCGCGAGCAGGGTCTGAAAGACGTCAAGTTCATGTCCGACGACGGTGTGGTCACCGACGAACTGGTCACCACCGCTGGCGGCGCGCAATACGTCGATGGCGTGTACATGACCTTCGGCGCCGACCCACGCAAACTGCCGGACAGCAAGGCAGTGGTCGATCAGTTCCGCAAGTCCGGTTACGAGCCTGAAGGCTACACCCTGTACGCCTATGCTTCGATCCAGGCCCTGGCTGCCGGCTTCAACGGTGCCAAGTCCAACAAGGGCGATGACGCCTCCAAGTGGCTCAAGGCGCACCCAGTGAAGACCGTCATGGGTGAAAAATCCTGGGATGCCAAAGGCGACCTGAAGACCTCCGACTACGTGGTCTACCAGTGGAACGCTCAGGGCAAGTACGAGCAGCTCGAAAAGCAAAAGTGAGATAAGGCCGGGCGGCTGCCGTTGCGTTCTGCAGCGGTCCGCCGGCTGACGATGCTGCAATCAAAGGCCAGTCGTTTCTCTTAATACCGAACCCTCCTGTCGTGCCGGACAACCCGGAGCATGACGGGTGGGCGGTTTCAGACGTTCACGAGAGTGCATGATGGACGGGATTTTTCTGCAACAAATGGTCAATGGCCTGACGCTAGGCTCGGTCTACGGACTGATCGCCATCGGCTACACCATGGTTTACGGCATCATCGGCATGATCAACTTCGCCCATGGCGACGTGTACATGATCTCTGCCTACCTGGCCGCTATCGGCCTGGCGGTGTTGTCGTTCTTCGGTATCGAGTCATTCCCTTTCCTGATTCTGGGCACGCTGATCTTCACCATCGTGGTGACCGGTGTGTACGGTTTCGTCATCGAGCGAGTGGCCTACAAGCCACTGCGTAACTCGACCCGCCTGGCACCGTTGATCAGTGCCATCGGCATTTCGCTGATCCTGCAGAACTACGCACAGATTGCCCAGGGCTCGCGCCAGCAAGGCGTACCGACCCTGCTCGAAGGCGCCTGGCGCTTCGATATCGGCAGCGGTTTCGTGCAGATCACCTACACCAAGATCTTCATTCTGGTAGCGGCCTTCATCGGCATGGGCGTGCTGACCTACATCATCAAGTACACCAAGCTGGGGCGCATGTGCCGCGCCACCCAGCAAGACCGCAAGATGGCGTCGATCCTGGGTATCAATACCGATCGCGTGATCTCCTACGTGTTCATCATCGGCGCCGCCATGGCTGCGCTGGCCGGTGTGCTGATCACCCTGAACTACGGCACGTTCGATTTCTACGCCGGCTTCATCATCGGCATCAAGGCCTTCACCGCCGCGGTGCTGGGCGGTATCGGTTCGCTGCCGGGCGCCATGCTCGGCGGCCTGATCCTCGGCGTCGCGGAGTCGCAGTTCTCCGGATTGGTCAACGCCGACTATAAAGACGTGTTCAGTTTCGGCTTGCTGGTCGTCATCCTGATTTTCCGTCCCCAAGGCCTGCTGGGTCGCCCACTCGTGGCGAAGGTATAAGTATGTCCGCTCCTATCGCAAAACCTATCGAGATCAAGAAAAGCCTGATCGACATGGTCATCGCCGGCCTGCTGGCGCTGATCGTGTTCGGGCCCATCGTCGGCATCGTGCTCGACGGTTACAGCTTCAACCTGCAGCCGACCCGCGTGGCCTGGCTGGTGGCGGCGGTCATGGTCGGGCGCTTGCTGATGAGCCTGTTTCTGCAGACGCCCAGTGGCGTGCGCCTGTCCCAGCGTTTCGAGGGCTCGGGGTCGGGGGTGCACGTGTTGCCGCCCAATCACAAATCGATCCTGCGCTTCGTGCTGCCGGCGATCGTACTGCTGGCGGTGCTGTTTCCGTTCATGGCCAACAAGTACATCCTCACCGTGGTCATCCTCGGGCTGATCTACGTGTTGCTGGGGCTGGGCCTGAATATAGTGGTCGGCCTGGCTGGCCTGCTCGACCTTGGCTACGTGGCTTTCTACGCCATCGGTGCCTACGGTCTGGCGTTGGGCTATCAGTATCTGGGGCTGGGTTTCTGGTCTGCGCTGCCGCTGGCGGCGATTGCCGCGGCGCTGGCGGGGTGCATTCTGGGTTTCCCGGTGTTGCGCATGCACGGTGACTATCTGGCGATCGTGACCCTGGGCTTCGGCGAAATCATCCGCCTGGTGCTCAACAACTGGCTGTCGTTCACCGGCGGGCCGAACGGTGTGCCGGTGCCGTCGCCGACCTTCTTCGGCCTCGAGTTCGGCCGTCGCGCCAAAGACGGCGGCATACCCATCCACGAGTATTTCGGCTTCGAATACAACCCGGACCTCAAGTTCATCTTCATCTACGCCGTGCTGTTCCTGGTGGTGCTGGCCGTGCTGTACATCAAGCACCGCCTGACGCGCATGCCGGTCGGTCGCGCCTGGGAGGCGCTGCGAGAAGACGAGATCGCGTGCCGCTCCATGGGCTTGAACCACGTACTGGTGAAGCTCTCGGCCTTTACCTTGGGCGCTTCGACCGCCGGCCTGGCCGGGGTGTTCTTCGCCAGCTATCAGGGCTTTGTCAATCCGACTTCGTTCACCTTCTTCGAGTCGGCGCTGATCCTCGCCATCGTCGTGCTGGGCGGCATGGGTTCCACCGTGGGTGTGGTGATCGCCGCGTTCGTCCTCACCGTGGCGCCGGAGCTGCTGCGCAGCTTCGCCGAATACCGCGTGCTGCTGTTCGGCGTGCTGATGGTGCTGATGATGATCTGGCGGCCGCGTGGGTTGATCCGCATCAGCCGTACGGGTGTGGTGCCGCGCAAAGGCGTGCTGAAAACCGAGGGGGCCGCGCAATGAACAACGAAATAGTGCTCAGCGTCGATCACCTGCAGATGCACTTCGGTGGCATCAAGGCCCTGAGCGATGTCAGCCTCAAGGTGCGGCGCAACTCCATCTTCGCCCTGATCGGCCCCAACGGCGCCGGCAAGACCACCGTGTTCAACTGCCTGACCGGTTTCTACAAGGCCACCGGCGGGCGTATTCAGCTGCATGCTCGCGGCCGCGATACCAACGTTATCCAGCTGCTCGGCGAGCCTTTCCAGCTGGGTGATTTCGTCTCGCCCAAGAGCTTTCTCAGCCGTCTGTATTACAAGATGTTCGGCGGTACTCATTTGGTCAACCGCGCCGGGCTGGCGCGGACCTTCCAGAACATTCGTCTGTTCAAGGAAATGTCCGTGGTCGAGAACCTGCTGGTGGCCCAGCACATGTGGGTCAACCGCAACATGCTGGCTGGCATCCTCAACACCAAGGGCTACCGCAAGGCTGAAGAAGACGCGATGAACACCGCCTTCTACTGGCTCGAAGTGGTCGACCTGGTGGACTGCGCCAATCGCTTGGCTGGCGAATTGTCCTACGGCCAGCAACGCCGCCTGGAAATCGCCCGCGCCATGTGCACCCGCCCGCAGGTGATCTGCCTGGACGAACCGGCGGCCGGCCTCAACCCGCAGGAAACCGAAGCGCTCAGCGGCATGATCCGCCTGCTGCGCGACGAACACGATATGACAGTGGTATTGATTGAGCACGACATGGGCATGGTCATGGGCATTTCCGACGATATCGTGGTGCTGGACCACGGCAACGTGATCGCGGCCGGCGGCCCCGAGCAGATTCGCAACGATCCGAAAGTGATCGCGGCCTACCTGGGCGCCGACGAAGAGGAGCTGGTATGAGTACGCCGATCCTCGAAATGAAAGATATCGACGTCCATTACGGGCAGATCCAGGCGCTCAAGAAGGTCTCGCTGCATATCAATGCCGGCGAAACCGTCAGCCTGATCGGCTCCAACGGCGCGGGCAAATCCACGCTGCTGATGTCGATCTTCGGTCAGCCGCGGGCCAGCGCCGGGCAGATCCTCTATCAGGGCACCGACATCACTCAGAAGTCGTCGCACTACATCGCCTCCAACGGCATCGCCCAGTCGCCGGAAGGCCGCCGGGTGTTCCCGGACATGTCGGTGGAAGAGAACCTGATGATGGGCACCATCCCGATCGGCGACAAGCACTCCAGCGAAGACATGCAGCGCATGTTCGAGCTGTTCCCGCGGCTCAAGGAGCGCCGCAACCAGCGCGCCATGACCATGTCGGGCGGTGAGCAGCAGATGCTGGCCATCGCTCGTGCGCTGATGAGCCGGCCTAAGCTGCTGTTGCTGGATGAGCCATCGCTGGGGCTGGCACCGATCGTGGTGAAGATGATCTTCTCGACCCTGCGCGAGCTGGCGCAGACGGGCATGACCATCTTCCTGGTCGAGCAGAACGCCAACCACGCCCTGAAACTGTCGGACCGCGCCTATGTGATGGTCAACGGCGAGATTCGCCTGACAGGCACCGGGCAGGAGCTGCTGAGCAACGATGAGGTGCGCAACGCCTATCTGGGCGGGCACTGATTCTATATGCCGCCTTTAATCAGGGCGGCATTTTTCTACTTGGGAACTTTATAAGTCCAGCGGTGCAAACAGGCCAGCCCGATAACTAAGCTTAGAAATATTCCTGAAAGTGCTAATGTTTTTGTAATAAATGTTAGTTGCTGGATGAGGGTAATGGAGTCAATCATCCTTTGTATGCAATCAGGGTCGGCAACGTATTGGGTCGTGGGGCCGGCTACTTTGGATTGCAAACACTGAGGCACTCCGCTAGGAAGTTCCCATAGTATAAATATGAATATGGCTAGTAAATATATGGTGCTCCATTTAATGATTTTCTTTTGGAACATTGTTGGTGTTACTTTGATTTCGATTTTCATCGTCGTCCTGCGAATGTTAAGGCATTCCATTTTGGGGGGAGGTGGTATTCAATTTTTTCGGGGTGCGGTCGATATTTTTGTTTTATCCTAGCTCCAGGTTTTCCTAGGTCGGGGCGTTTTACTCTAAGGTACTTATCTACTTCGCAGAAGATATTTTGACAGTCAATTAGTTGTAGATTTCGATTTTTCAGAGGCGTAAAGTTTAGATTGAGTCTTTCGAATTCATCCTCCTGTATGTCTGTCATGTATTCAATTATGTAAGTGTAGTCACGTGGATTCACTTCGTTGAAACATTTATTTATGCCCCTCGTTGCCCCAGGTCCTGCTATAACAAAATCAGACTCTATGGCATCTGAGAAATCGCTATAAGCAAGGTCTACCGCATATTGGTATGCTAAAAATTTACCGATGCTTGGTAATATAAGTAGGCTTTCGAAGATGCCACCTAAGTCTTTCAGCTCCCAAGTAGACTTATGCATGCCAATTTCAATCATGTGTGCGAGCATGTGTAAATTATTTTCATGCTTTGTAGCGCTGCCCCATTCCCTTTTTCCCGAAGGCATAATGTAAGCTGCGGAATAAATTTTTTTGCCACTCTCCTTGATCTCATTAAGCGCAAGTGTGTATGTCTCAACGTTAAACTCTTTAACTGATATTCGGCCTACCAGCCTTTCCAATTCTTGCCATGTATCAATTTTGTTGAATAATTTATAAAGTATTGTTCGAAAGAACACATCTTCTGCCGTTGCGTTTGGCTCAGATATAATATTCTTGACTAGGAATTGGCTCGTACGGTCAAGCACTCGATAACAATTCGTGAATTTGTAATCCGCCAAAATGGGGTCTTCAGTGTCTTTCACGCCGTTGCATGAGGCATGAAATTTCTTTTGCCGGGCAGCTGCGAAATACCAGTATTCATCATAAGCTGTTGATTTTTTTAGATTTTTTTTAATTTTTATTTGCATGCTACAGGCCGATTAGCTTGCCGATGTTCTCGGCGGCTTGAATTATTTTTTCCCTTAACGCAAAAGCTATAACTGTGGTAAAGACCGCAAATATAATAGTTGAGTACCGAGTGACAATCTTGCTCTCCAAGGTAAGTATGTCTTTCTTTAACTCTTCGATTTCTTTTTTTAGCTTAAAAGGTGAAAAAACTTCACCTGTCATATCTGAGATTTTATCGCTATCTAAATGCTGCACTGGATTCTTGCCAGACTTCCGATAATTAGCGCCTGAGTCTCTATCTAAATCTGCGTACCAGATAAGTGCAAAAGGTTTTTTCCGCTCAAGTACGATGTCCTTGGGGCCTGCATTATAAACGGAGAAGGTGAGCTGTCCTTGCCAACCAGGGTCTACGTGAAATCCTGAAACGTTAATTAGGCCTTTGAACTTATATTTCGCTTTGAACGATATTAAGGCGATAGCATAACTTGGGACAGAGACCGTTTCTGCAGTGATGATGAGGGCGAATTGCCCTTTTGGAATGATGAACTGAGGATTTTTGTCTTCTAATATCTGCTTGACATTTGAATCGCTATCATTGCTCGGCGTAATGTAAATTTCATTGCCAACGGTCAGAGAAATAGCTGCGCAGTCCACTTCAATTCCGAAATGGTTACCTTCTGCATTTTTTACTAGCTGATCCTTGAGTTCCTCAAGCTTATCACCACTCCAAAACATTATGTATAACCGTCCCTGTAGTTCCCAAGCTCTTCGAAGAACATGCTTTTGCTTTCAACTGAAAATAAGCGAGTCGCAATTCTTTGTGTGATGTTATCAATTTTTAAAAGGCTGGTAAGTGCGAGCAGCAGTTCAAAGACTACAGATATACTTTCCAGTATTTTTTCTTTGAATGCAAAGGACTCAAGATGGTCGAGAGATTCCACTGCTTTACAAAGCTTTCCTGTTTCTCCTGTTATTTCGATGGCAAGGCCAAGTGTTGAGTTACTACTCGTGCGCTTGAGGTCTAAGCAGCCGTGTGCTAGCTCCGATAGGCTGGAGGCGTCAAGATACTCTTGGTTGATCAAATCAATAAGAGGTTTGTTGAAAATGTTGGCTGAAGAAATACTTATGATCATAGCATCGATAACAGTTTTCTCGATGCACTCATGGTCATTTGTATACGCAGCAGTAGTGAGTTTTGCACTGTATTTAGATAAGTGCAATACCATATGCGTAATTCGCTGTTGAACAGTTAGTAGCCAAATTTCTTTATGGTACTTTTCGTCATGCTGCAGTTGTTTCCATTGTAACTGTTTGAGTTGACTGAAAAGTGACATAGTCAATTCCTATGGTCGTTGAAGCTTTTAGAAACAGAATATGGATGCCCTAAGAGTAGGACAAAAATACGGTTTCAGATTCTACACAGTTTTTTTTTGCGGATAAATGCCTTTTACGTTTAGCATTGATTTTCATAAGGGTGGTGATGAAAAGCTGTCTTGTTCTGCCCGATTATGGACGGTGTCCTCACTGCGTCACGAACCATCGTGGCCGAGTTTGACAGCTCGATAGATAGGCGTAATCGTGCCACTAGCTGCATGCAGAACGCTCCAATTCTGTATGTACCGCTACAACTACAGAAATTCTGTAGCGTTTTATGGCAGATCGTGTGGGGAGACCCTTGTGGCCTGTCGACCCTATCTCCGGTCTGTCGACCCTACACCCTCTGCCAGCCTATTGAGCTGCTGAGCAACGATGAGGTGCGCAACGCCTATCTGGGCGGACACTGATCCCAACCTGTGGTGAGGGGCTTGCTCCCGATGCGGTGTGTCAGTCACTGATGCGGTGTCTGATGTACCGTATCGGGAGCAAGCCCCCTCGCCACAGGGATCGGGTGCTTCCTGCGTTTTGTGGAAAACACTTTTCGACCCCCTCCAAACCGCGACATAAAGCCGCTGTAATTCATTGTTTTGTCACAACTTCGAGTTGTCCCCGTTTGCTGTGGGGTGGGCTGTGGGTAACTTGGGTGTACTTGCCTGTAAGCCTTGATTGGCGTGGCCTGCAGGCTTCTGATCGTTTTTTGATCAGCGGATTTTTCCAGTTCGACAATCCCATTTGTCAAGGTGCTTATCCACTGGGCAGATGGCCATTTTTCCATTGCGCAACCCTGTGGATAAGTCTGTGAACAAGCCTTGGAAACATGGCGCTGGACGGTAGCGGGACTGGCCTGGGGCCATCTTGTCCATTCGCCTGCCCAAACGGGGAGGACGAGTGATGGCCGTCAGGTCAAGGCAAATACTTTCGAATCGCGCTGCAAGCCGCGCCATGCAAGGCTTTGGCGGTTATCCACTTGCCCACGGTTATTGTGGAACCGACTGTGGATAAGATGCGCATAACCGGCTGCGAGGCTTCTAGATCGGGGGTTTGCGCCACCTGATCATTTTTTGCTCGATTGTACAAGTCACTTGCTGGCGCCCGGCCACGCGGGCATGCTCTGTGGCCGGTGACCTTTACCTCTGGAGAAGAAGATGACTGATACCGTTTTTATTACTGGTGCCACTTCCGGGTTTGGCGAGGCCTGCGCTCGCCGTTTCGCCGATGCAGGGTGGTCGCTGGTGCTCACGGGGCGCCGTGAAGAGCGTCTGACCGCGCTGGCAGCCGAACTGTCGAAGAAGGTAGCGGTGTTGCCGCTGGTGCTCGACGTCCGCGATCGCAAGGCCATGGAAGCCACGCTGGGCAGCCTGCCTGCCGAGTTCAGCGACATTCGCGCGCTGGTCAACAACGCCGGCCTGGCCCTGGGCACCGATCCGGCGCCCAAGTGCGACCTGGATGACTGGGACACCATGGTCGACACCAACGTCAAAGGCCTGCTGTACGCCACGCGTCTGCTGCTGCCGCGTCTGATCGCTCACGGCAAGGGTGCCAGCATCGTCAACCTGGGCTCGGTGGCCGGTAACTATCCGTATCCGGGCAGCCATGTGTACGGCGCCACCAAGGCGTTCGTGCGCCAGTTCTCGCTGAACCTGCGCAACGACCTGCAAGGCACCGGCGTGCGCGTCACCAATCTGGAGCCGGGCATGTGCGAAAGCGAGTTCTCGCTGGTGCGCTTCAATGGCGATCAGGCCAAGTATGACGCCACCTATGCCGGCGCCAACCCGATCCAGCCGCAGGACATCGCCGAGACCATCTTCTGGATCCTGAGCCAGCCTGCACACATCAACATCAACTCGCTGGAAATCATGCCAGTAACTCAGTCGTGGGCAGGTTTTGCGGTGGAGCGGCCGGGCAAGGCGTGATCCGGCTTTGATTGTGGTGTTGACGCCGCTGGCCCCTTCGCCAGCAAGCTGGGCTCCCACAGGTGTGCGGCTTGATATCGGGTGACACTGTGGGAGCAGGGCTTGCCCGCGAAGGCGGCCGAGAGACCGGCGTCGCTGGTCACTGTTGCAGCGCTGCCGCCAGTCCCTGATAGCTGGTCGCCAAGTGATACGGGGTGGTCGACGGCATGTCATGGCGGCTGATCTCGCCGCCTCCGTCGCGGCATTCGTACCAGCCCACGGGGCGCAGGAAGCGCTCGCGCAGTACGGCCAGCTGGGCAGCAACGCGGTCGCCAGCACCAGCACGCAGCGTCAATGCGCGCAGGTATTCAGCCTGCGCCCAGATACGCTGAGTGGCGTCCCGTACGCTGCCGTCGGGGTGCAGCATTGCCAGCACCGCGCTGTCCTTCACGCCATGGGCTTCGGCAAAGCCGAACGCTTGTTCCAGCGAGCGGTGCAGCGGGCTGCCGCGCAGCGTTGGCGACGACACCACCAGGTAATACCATTCGAACTGGTGCCCCGGCTCGAACCAGTTATCCACAGCCCCTAGCGGCTTTTCCAGCATCAAGTTATTCACAGGCTCGACGAAGTGCTTGTGCATGGCGTTGGTCAACGCCAGCAGGGCCGTATGCACCTGGGCGTCATCGCGCACGGCGAGGGCGGCGAGGAAGGCTTCGGTGAGATGCATCAGCGGATTTTGCAGCGGGCCTTCGCCCAGGCTCGACCAGTCTCGCGCCAGGCAGGAATCGTAGAGGCCGTCGCGGGTCGCGAACTGCTCCAGGATCACCGTCAGCGCGCCGTCCAGCACCGAGGCCACGAAGGGCTCGCGGATCTTGTCCCAGTAGTGGGCGCAGGCAAACAGGATGAAGGCGTGGGTGTAAAGGTCCTTGCGGGTGTCCAGGGGCTCGCCCTTGGCGTCGACGCTGTAGAACCAGCCACCGTGTTCGGCATCGTGAAAATGCCGCTGCAACGAGCGGAACAATAGCCCTGCGTGCTCATGGGCCCCGGGGTGCTGGCCGATCAGGCTGGAAAACACATACAGCTGGCGCGCGCAGGCCATGGCGCGATAGCGCTGCGGCGGCAACGGCCGATGCTCGGCATCGAGGGCTTCATAGGGCAATGCCAGTTCCGCGTTCCAGCCGGGGCCGCTCCACATCGGCACGATGGTATGCATGAAATGGTGTTGCACATCGGCAAAGGCCGCGGTCATTTCAGGCGCAGCGGTAAATCCGGGAACGTGAGGCATTGGCAGGAAGTCATCGCGTCGGGCAGGGATGGATGCGCGATATGGTAGCAGGGGTGGCGGGGCAGTACACGGTTGGTCGATGCAGCGTTTCCCGGTGGGAACGCGCAAAAGCCCGTTCCCACAGGGATGACCGCGATCAGGCAGCCAGCAACCAGACCCCGGCCACGGCCGACAGCGCGCCCAGCGCTCGCACCAGCGGCGCGGCGGCTTGCGGCAATACCCGCACCAGACCGTATCCGGCGGCATGCAGCACTGCGGTAGCGGTCACGAAGCCCGCGGCATAGGTCCACGGGCTGGACATCTCAGGCAGTTCCAGGCCGTGAGCGACGCCATGGAACAGCGCGAACAGCGCGGTCGCGGTCACCGCCAGCACCAGCGGCGGTCGTACCGCCAGCGCCACGGCCAGGCCCAGCGCTAGTACCGAAGCGGCGATGCCGCTTTCCAGTGCCGGCAATTGCAGGCCTGCAAAACCCAGCACGCCGCCGATCAGCATGGTGCCGACAAAGGTGCAAGGCAGTGCCCAGCGCGCCGCACCTTGTTGCTGTGCTGCCCACAGGCCGACGGCGATCATCGCCAGCAAGTGGTCCATGCCGGTCAGCGGGTGGGCGATGCCGGCAATCAGGCCGGTGCCGTGGCCAGGGTGGGCGAAAGCGGCGGCCGGGGCCAGCAGCAGGGCGAAGGTAGCGAGGATTTTGTTCAGGTTCATGCAGACGCTTCCCTGTAGGCAATGTCGAGGTGGTGGATTGATAGCGATCAGGCTGCGGTGAGCAGGCCCTGGCGTTCGATGAAGGCGATGATCGTCTCCAGGCCCTGGCCGGTCTTCTGGTTGCTGAAGACGAAGGGCTTGTCACCGCGCATGCGCTTGGTGTCGCCATCCATCATTTCCAGCGAGGCACCCACCAGCGGCGCCAGGTCGATCTTGTTGATCACCAGCAGGTCAGATTTGCAGATGCCCGGGCCGCCTTTGCGCGGCAGCTTGTCGCCGGCCGACACGTCGATCACATAGATGGTCAGGTCCGACAGCTCTGGGCTGAACGTGGCCGAGAGGTTGTCGCCGCCGGATTCCACCAGAATCAGGTCCAGGCCGGGGAAGCGCCGGTTCAACTGGTCGACTGCTTCAAGGTTGATGGACGCATCCTCGCGGATCGCGGTATGCGGGCAGCCACCGGTTTCGACTCCGATGATGCGCTCCGGCGCCAGGGCCTCGTTGCGCACCAGAAAATCGGCGTCTTCGCGGGTATAGATGTCGTTGGTGACCACGGCCAGGTTGTAACGCTCGCGCAGGGCCAGGCACAGGGCCAGGGTGAGGGCGGTCTTGCCGGAGCCGACCGGGCCGCCGATACCAACACGCAGAGGCTGAGAGTTCATCGATATTCTCCTAGGAACGGAACAGGCGGCTGTATTGGCGTTCGTGGGCCATGCTCGCCAGGGACAGGCCAAACGCGACGCTGCCGTAGTGTTGAGGGTCAAGGGTAGTGGCCAGCTGCTGGGCTCGCTGCAGATACGGCTGCAATTCGCTGGTCAGGCGTTGCGCAGCTTGCTGGCCGAGCGGCAAGGTCTTCATCAGTACGGCCAACTGGTTTTCCAGCCAGCTCCACAGCCAGGCGGCCAAGGCGTCGGCGGGGGCGATCTGCCAGGCCCGGGCGGCCAGCGCCCAGCCGAGGGCCAGGTGGGGCTCGTCGGTGGCGTGGAGAAAATCCCGCGCCGCGTCATCCAGCTCGGCCAGGCCGAGGAGCAATTGCTTGAGCGAATATCCCATCTGCCGGCTTTCGAGCTGCAACTCGCGGGTCTCGCGGCTGCTGCGGTGCTGTTCGCAGAGCACGCGCAACTGCGCCCAGTCCTGATCCTGCGCGGCCCGGCAATGGGTCAGCAGCAACGGCGCTTCGAACCGGGCGAGGTTGAGCAACAGTTGGTCGCTGATCCAGCGCGCGGCAGCCTGTGGGTCATTCACTCGGCCATTTTCAACGGCCATTTCCAGCCCTTGGGAATAGCTGTAGCCGCCGATCGGCAACTGCGGACTGGCCAGGCGCAGCAGGGCCCAGGCCGGATTCATTTACGCACGCCGAATTGATGCAGCTTGGGCGCGTAGTTGAAGTCTTCATCGCCGTGGCGGGAATGATGGTGGCCGCCGCCGTAGGCGCCGTGCTCCGGCTGGAACGGCGCTTCGATGGCCGCGGTGGTGGCGCCCAACTGCTCGAGCATGGCCTTGAGGACGTAATCGTCGAGCAGGCGCAGCCAGCCGTCGCCGACTTGCAAGGCGACGTGGCGATTGCCCAGGTGATAGGCGGCGCGGGTCAGTTCGAAGGCGTTGGCGCAGGTGACGTGCAGCAATTGCTCAGGCCGCGCGACCACGCGCACCACGCGACCGTCCTCGGCCTCCAGGCATTCACCGTCGTACAGCGGCGGCTGGCCGCGTTCGAGAAACAGCCCGACGTCTTCGCCTTCGGCACTAAAACAGCGCAGGCGGCTTTTGCTGCGGGCTTCGAAATTCAGATGAATTTCGGCCGACCAGTCAGGTTTTTTTTCGATTCTGCGGTGGATGACCAGCATTCAAAGGCTTCCAGCTAATAGCGGTGGCTAGGACAGAGCAAGTGTCTTGCCAATCGGAGCCAGGCACGAAAATGCTAGCAAAGCCGCGCGATACGCGTGAATAAAGGGCGCACGAGCGCGCGCTTTTGGGGCGATACCGTTATGGATGATCATTATTGGTGCGTGCCGAGGAGCTTAGCTATCCAGCCCCTGCCAGTGCCGCGCGCCGACGAAGATGAAGCGTAGCTGCTGGATGATCTTGGCTTCTGGCGACAGGTACGCGGGCAGTGGATGCGGCGGCGGATCGATCAGCTCGGGCAAGGTGGCAAACACCGACTTCACCACCAGGTCGGCCATCACTGACAGCGACGCGGCGTCCAGGTGTTGCCAGCGCGGCATTTGCCCGAGATCCGCAGCCAGGTCCGAGCTGATGCCGTTGCGCAAGGTGGTCAGCGCCTGGCGCACGGGCAGCGAGCCGCCATATTGCTCGCGGGCCAGAAACAGGAATTGCGGACGGTTGGCGGCCACGGCATCGAGGAAGATGCGCACCGAGGCATCGGTGATACCGCCGAGAATCAGCTCGTTATGCCGAACCAGGCGAATGGTGGCGCGAAAGGTTTCGCCCACTTCGCTGACCAGCGCCAGGCCGAGGTGGTCCATGTCTTCGAAATGCCGATAGAAGCCAGTGGGGACGATACCTGCTGCCTTGCTGACTTCGCGCAGGCTGATGCTGCCGAAACCTCTACCGGACGCCATCAGTTGCCGTGCGGCTTCCAGGAGGGCCTGTCGGGTCTGCAGTTTTTGTTCGGCGCGCGGGAGCATGGGCTGGCTGGCTTTCTGGGAGGGCAGCCTTGCACTTTAGCAAATCGATGAGAGGGGGGCGAACTGCAGATGGGTCAAGCGGGGCGGGAAAGCATTGCGCTAGAGGGGTAAAAGCGAAAAAGCAAAAGCCCGGTTGATTTGCCGGGCTTTTTTCAGGGGCATCAAACTCAGCTCACTTGAGTCAGGTTACGGTCGGCACCATCTTGAGCGACAGTGTTCAGCGAACGATCAGCACCGTCTTGAGCGACAGTGTTCAGCGAACGATCAGCACCGTCTTGAGCGACAGTGTTCAGCGAGCGATCAGCACCGTCTTGAGCCACCGAGTTCAGCTGACGATCAGCACCGTCTTGAGCCACCGAGTTCAGCTGGCGATCAGCGCCGTCTTGAGCCACCGAGTTCAGTTGACGATCAGCACCGTCCTGAGCCACCGAGTTCAGTTGACGATCAGCACCGTCCTGAGCCACCGAGTTCAGTTGACGATCAGCACCGTCTTGAGCAACCGAGTTCAGCTGGCGATCAGCACCGTCTTGAGCAACCGAGTTCAGTTGGCGATCAGCACCGTCTTGAGCAACGGTGTCCAGCGAACGGTCAGCACCGTCTTGGGCGACAGTGTAAGTGTGGGAAATCGACGCAGCGCTGGTTTTCATTTGGCTGGACAGGTCTTGATGTGTAACCGGTGCAGCGAAAGCGTTTGCAGCCAGAATCGAGAGGGTCAGGGTAAGCAGCATTTGGCGTTTCATGATGGGTTGCTCCGTGTAAGGGCGATAAGTTGTCTACGGAGCCAATACTACTCCCGAGAATTTGATATAAAAGTTCATAAGGGCAATGGTAACAATCAACCAAATTGATTGTTTGCTACAGGCCGCGCCAATCAAGGCTTCCAGCGAATTGAAAATGCCCTGCTTCGGGGATTTTCGGGGCGCTGACGCTTCATCATCGAGCGCATTGATAGTTCGGAAGATCCGCTGCTGGCAGGAAAAATCGAAACCCGAGGGGGATTTGTCAGTCACAGCCTATATAGCTAAAGCGCGCTCACGCCTGAGTAGGCCGCTGTCATCAGGAGAAAGCCGCATGTCGCGCACAGGAAAAGTCATCAGCTGGACGCTAGCCACCCTCGCGGTATTGCTGGTCATCATTGTTGTCGTCATTGCCACCTTCGACTGGAATCGGCTCAAGCCGACCATCAATGAAAAGGTCTCGGCAGCCCTGCATCGACCCTTCGCCATCAATGGCAATCTGACGGTGGTGTGGCAGCGCGAGCCTGATGAAGGCAGCTGGCGCGCCTGGGTACCGTGGCCGCATTTCGTCGCCGAGGACATCAGCCTGGGCAACCCCGACTGGTCTAAAACCCCCCAAATGGCTGGCCTCAAGCGTATCGAGTTTCGCCTGGCACCCTTGCCTTTGCTGGCGGAGCGCGTGGTCATCCCGCGTATCGACCTGACCGAGCCGAGCGCGGACCTGCAACGGCTGGCAGACGGGCGCGCCAACTGGACCTTCCAGTTCGATCCCAAGGATCCAAACGCCGAGCCTTCCAGCTGGGTGATCGACATCGGCGCCATCGGGTTCGACAAGGGCCACGTCACTTACAACGATGCCACGCTCAACGCGCAGATCGATGTCGTGATCGATCCCTTGGGCAAGCCCATCCCCTACAGCGAAATCGCGGGCAGCGGTGCGGCCAAGAAGGTCAGCGACCAAGGCGGCAGTGCCCAGGATTATGCTTTCGGCCTCAAGGTCGGCGGGCGCTACAAGGGCCAGGCGCTGGACGCTACCGGCAAGATCGGCGGCCTGCTGGCGTTGCAGGACGCCGCGCAACCTTTCCCCGTGCAGGTGGACCTCAAGGTCGAGCAGACACGCATCGCCGTAGTTGGCACCCTGACCGATCCGCGCAATCTCGGCGCGCTCGACCTGCGCCTGCGCTTGGCGGGCAGCAGCCTGGGCAATCTGTATCCGCTCACCGGGGTGACGCTGCCGGATTCGCCGCCTTACTCCACCGACGGCCATTTGATCGCCAAGCTGCATGAAGCCGGCGGCGCGTCGTTCAAGTACGAGGGGTTCAACGGCAAGATCGGCGACAGCGATATTCATGGCGACCTCGGCTTCGTCGCCAGCCAGCCACGGCCGAAACTGACTGGCGCGCTGGTTTCCAACCAACTGCTGTTCGCCGACCTGGCACCGCTGATCGGCGCCGACTCCAATGCCGAGCAGAAAGCCCGCGGTGGCGCCAGCAAGCAGCCGGCGGACAAGGTGCTGCCGGTCGAGCAGTTCAAGACCGATCGCTGGGCGGCCATGGATGCCGATGTCGAGTTCACCGGCAAGCGCATCGTTCACAGTGAAAAACTGCCGTTCACCGACCTCTATACCCACGTGATCCTCGATAACGGCCAGATCCGCCTCGAACCCCTGCGCTTCGGCGTCGCCGGCGGCAAGCTGGATGCCCAGATCGACCTCAATGGCCGCACCACGCCGTTGCAGGGGCATGCCAAGATCACTGCCCGTGGCTTCAAGCTCAAGCAATTGGCGCCGTCCTTTGCGCCGATGCAGACCAGCTTCGGCGAGCTCAACGGTGATGCCGACATCGCCGGCACCGGCAATTCGGTAGCGGCGCTGCTGGGCAGCGCCAACGGCAACCTGAAGATGCTGATCAACGACGGCACCATCAGCCGCGACCTGATGGAAATCGCCGGCCTCAACGTCGGTAATTTCGTGGTCGGCAAGATCTTTGGCGACAAGGAAGTGAAGATCAACTGCGCCGCCGCCGACCTCGGCATCAAGGACGGCTTGGCCAAGCCCAATCTGTTTGTCTTCGATACCGAGAACGCGATCATCTATATCGATGGCACCGCCAACTTCAAGACCGAGCAGTTGGACATGAAGATCAGCCCCGAATCCAAAGGCTTCCGCTTGCTGTCACTGCGCTCGCCGCTGTATGTGCGCGGGCCGTTCGCCAAGCCGGGCGCGGGTGTGCAGGCGGTGCCGCTATTGCTGCGTGGTGCCGGGATGATCGCCCTGGGCGCAGTGGCCGGGCCGGCGGCGGGCTTGCTGGCGCTGGTGGCGCCGAGCGGTGGCAACGAGCCCAACCAGTGCACGCCGTTGCTGCAGCAGATGCGCGATGGCAAGGCCCCCAAGACCGTGCCCTCGACCTGATCGAATCTGTAGCGAGGGGGCTTGCCCCCGAAAATAGTCAGTTCACACACATGTGTCGAATGAGCTGTTTTCGGCGGCGAGCCCCCTCGCTGCAGGGAAGATGAGGTATTGGCGTAGGCATAAAAAAACCAGGCATATACCTGGTTTTTTTTTAAGCGCTGAACATCACAGGCTGTCGTAGATATCCGCCATGTCATCGGCGTGTTCTTCTTCCTGGGCCAGGATGTCTTCGAAGATGCGGCGGGTGGTTGGGTCTTTCTCGCCGATGTACTGGATGATCTCGCGGTAGCTGTCGACCGCGATGCGCTCGGCGACCAGGTCTTCGTAGACCATTTCTTTCAGCGTATTGCCGGCTACATATTGCGCATGCGACAAGCCACTGATGAGATCCGGGTTGAATTCCGGCTCGCCGCCCAGTTGCACGATGCGCTCGGCCAGTTTGTCGGCGTGTTCGGACTCCTGCTCGGCGTGTTCGAGAAACTCGTCGGCAGCGATGCTGGATTTCAGGCCGTTGGCCATGAAGTAGTGGCGCTTGTAGCGCAGCACGCAGACCAACTCGGTGGCCAGGGATTCGTTGAGCAAACGAATGATTTCTTCGCGGTCGCCGCTATAGCCCTCGGTCACGGCGCCTTGGTCGACGTTCATGCGCGCGCGCTCACGCAGGGTGTTCTTGTCGGTCAGTTGCAAATTGATGGTCATTATCTCTCTCCAGGCTGGATACGGTCGGATCACGGTGAGCGCCACGCTCTCTGTTCGCCTTGGGGCAGGCGCCGGGCGTGGTCGATACTTAAGGTGTGAGTGGCTGGCGCGGCGAAAGTTTTACCCATTGCATCCAACGGCAACTTCAACGCGGCGCGCCAGCTCGGCGGGGTGTTACATGGCTTTCTGGTTGGCAGCGTGCTGCGCGCAAGTCATGAAGCCCTTGCTGTCGACATGGCCGGTGCCGTCGAAGCTGACGTAATAGGCCTGCTGCTTGCCATCACGGTTAAGCACATAGTTGTTGCAGGTACCGGCCGCCGACGTTGCGGTGCCGTCCTTGACGGTCGATGGGCTACCGCCGATGGCGATCACTTGCTGCATGGTCATGCCGGTCTCGACCTGCTTGACCAAGGGTTCGTTGCGGTAGGTGACGAAGTCCACCGGGTTTTCCGGGGTGGTCGAGCAACCGGCCACGGACGCCAATACACAAAATGCTGCCAAAGTTTGCTTGTACATAAAGGTCGCTCCTACGCTGGGCCGGTAGTGGCCATCTAATATGTAGGGCCACGGCGCAGCGCCAGAGTTCGATAAATCTTGCGTCGGGTTAAAGACTGGCGCCCCGGGATTGTCCGCGCACAAAATTTGTAAGCGAGTTTGTCTACACTCAGGGGCGAGGGCTCGCGTTCCGCCGTGCCACCAGGAGACCACTCCATGAAATGCTCGTATGTCGCGTTGATCTTGACCGGGTTGATGATGGGTTCGCAGGCGTTCGCCGCGACCGCGCAACAGGAAAAAATGAAGACCTGTAATGCCGATGCCAGCGCCAAGACCCTCAAGGGTGACGAGCGCAAGAGCTTCATGAGCAGTTGCCTGAAAGCCGCGCCGGCTCCCGCCGCCACCCAGCAAGAGAAGATGAAGACCTGCAACGCCGACGCCACCACCCAGGCCCTCAAGGGGGACGCGCGCAAGACGTTCATGAGCAGTTGCCTGAAAAAGAAATAACCGCTCTGTAGCGAGGGGGCTTGCCCCCGATGACGGTAGCCCGGCTGGATAGAGGTGGCTGATCCATCATTTTCGGGGGCAAGCCCCCTCGCTACACGGATGGTTCGCAGGCTACTGGCCCTGCGCCGCGAAGGCTGGCAGACTGCCCATCCCTTCACGCCGTTTGTCTTGAGGCTGTATGCCAACGTTCTCCCAGCGTCACGTATTGTTGGCCAGTCTAGTCATCGTCATGGGTGGGCTGTATCTGGTACTGCCTTTGCGCTTGTTGCCCAGCCTGCTCGCGGGACTGCTGGTGTTCGAGCTGGTCAATATGCTCACCCCGCAACTGCAACGGCTCATTGCCGGCCGCCGTGCGCGCTGGCTGGCGGTGGCGTTGCTGGGCACGCTGGTGGTCAGTGTGCTGGCGATGATTTTCGCCGGCATCATCAGCTTCGTGCTGCACGAGGCGGAAAACCCCGGTGCTTCGCTGGATAAGTTCATGGCGGTGGTCGATCGCGCACGCAGCCAGTTGCCGCCGTTCATCGACGCCTATCTGCCGGCCAGCGCCGCCGAGTTCCGCATCGCCATCAGCGGCTGGCTGGGCAAGCACCTGACCGATCTGCAGTTGATGGGCAAGGATGCCGCGCACACCTTCGTGACGCTGCTGATCGGTATGGTCCTGGGGGCCATCGTCGCCTTGCAGAACCTGCCTGATCCGACTCAGCGCAAGCCATTGTCCGCCGCCCTGTTCGACCGCCTGTCGCTGCTGGTCCAGGCGTTTCGCAATATCGTCTTCGCGCAGATCAAGATTTCGCTGCTGAACACCGCATTCACCGCGATCTTCCTGGCGGTAGTGCTGCCGCTGTGCGGAATCAAGCTGCCACTGACCAAGACCCTGATCGTACTGACGTTCCTGCTGGGGCTGCTGCCGGTGATCGGCAATCTGATGTCCAACACCCTGATCACCATCGTCGGCCTGTCGCTGTCGATCTGGGTGGCAGTGGCGGCGTTGGGGTATCTGATCGTGATCCACAAGGTCGAGTACTTCCTCAACGCACGGATCGTTGGCGGCCAGATCAGCGCCAAGGCGTGGGAGCTGCTGTTGGCGATGCTGGTATTCGAAGCGGCGTTCGGGCTGCCCGGGGTGGTGGCGGGGCCAATCTATTACGCCTATCTCAAGAGCGAGTTGCGGTTGCAGGGGTTGGTGTAACGGCGCGGACTCCTGTAGCGAGGGGGCTTGCCCCCGATTAAGGTGTGTCAGACACACTGCAATCGGGGGCAAGCCCTGTCTCTTCTACACCTCT
>NZ_JBYSWB010000004.1:0-120683 GCF_058986725.1 Pseudomonas sp. GW821-FHT01A09 | reverse complement strand
CCCCCCCCCCCCCCCCCCCCCCCCCCCCCCCCCCCCCCCCCCCCCCCCCCGCTACCGGGTTACATATCTCCGTAGCGCTTGCGCGCTTCGATCGCCAGACCACTACCGATGCTGCCGAAGATGTTGCCTTCGACATGGCGGGCATTGGGCAGCATCGCCGAGACGCTCTGGCGCAACGCCGGAATCCCGCTCGAACCGCCGGTGAAGAACACCGTATCCACCTGGTCCACCCGCACGCCGGCCTTGTCCAGCAGCCCGTTGACACTGCCGCGCACCCGCTCCAGCAAGCCGTCGATGGACTGCTCGAACAGCGCGCGGGTGAGTTCGACGCTCAGCTGCGGCTGAATGCGATCCAGGGCGACCAGGCGCTGGTCGCGGTCGGTCAGCTGGATCTTGGTTTCTTCCACTTCCATCGCCAGCCAGTGCCCGGCGCGCTGCTCGATCAGCTTGAACAGGCGGTCGATGCCATCGGTGTCCTGGATGTCGTAGCGCATGCTGCCCAGGGCCTGCTGGGATTTTTGCGAATACACCGAGTTGATGGTGTGCCAGGTCGCCAGGTTGAGGTGGTGGCTGGTGGGCATGAAGGCGCCGCTCTTCATGCGGCTGCCATAGCCGAACAGCGGCATCACGCCTTGCAGGCTCAGCTGTTTGTCGAAGTCGGTACCGCCGATGTGCACGCCGCCGGTGGCGAGGATGTCGTCCTGGCGGTCATCGTGGTCGCGCCGCTCGGGGCTCAGGCGCACCAGCGAGAAGTCCGAGGTACCGCCGCCGATGTCGACGATCAGCACCAGCTCTTCGCGCTCGATGGTCGACTCATAGTCGAAGGCCGCAGCGATCGGTTCGTACTGGAACGAAACTTCGCTGAAGCCGACCTTGCGCGCTACTTCGGCGAGGGTGTCTTCGGCCTCCTGGTCGGCGGCCGCGTCATCGTCGACGAAATGCACCGGCCGCCCGAGCACCACGGCGTCGAACGGCCGCCCGGCGTTGGTTTCGGCGCGCTTCTTGAGTTCGCCGATGAACATCCCCAGCAGGTCCTTGAACGGCAGGGCGGTGCCCAGCACGCTGGTGTCATGCTTGATCAGCTTGGAGCCCAGCAGGCTCTTGAGCGAGCGCATCAGGCGCCCCTCATAGCCTTCGAGGTACTCGTGCAGAGCCATGCGGCCATAGGCGGGCCGGCGCTCCTCGAGATTGAAAAAAACCACGGACGGCAGGGTGATCTTGCCGTCCTCCAGCGCGATCAGCGACTCCTCGCCAGGGCGATGCCAGCCGACGGTGGAGTTGGAGGTGCCGAAGTCGATGCCGCAGGCACGGGCCGGGGATACGTTTTTCATGTTGTCGAGGGTTCCGGTAAAAAACGGCCGCGCAGTGTATGTCAGTCGTTGGCAGAATCGAAGGCCGAATATCCGTTATTTACCCGCCGGGTGCCTTGAAAGACCATCATCGGCCCCCAATTTAGACTTATCGATCCGGCTCGCGGGATTCTTTTCGTTCAGGCGTATTCATTCACGCCCCTGCAGGGCCGATAAACTTCCATCGCACTTCAGCGTCTCACACCTCGAGCGCTGACGCCGCGACCCCGGTAAACGAAGGTGGTTACCCCCCAATGGATTTCAAAGACTACTACAAGATCCTCGGCGTAGAGCCGACGGCGGATGAAAAAGAGATCAAGTCCGCCTACCGCAAATTGGCGCGCAAGTATCACCCCGACGTCAGCAAAGAAGCCGGCGCCGAGGACAAGTTCAAGGAAGCCTCCGAGGCCTATGAGGCCCTGAGCAACGCGGAAAAACGCGCCGAGTACGATGAGCTGCGCAAGTACGGCCAGCACGGTCGGCCATTCCAGGGCCCGCCGGGCTGGCAGGGGCGTGGCGGTGGCGGCTTCGACGAAGGCGCGGATTTTTCCGACTTCTTCAGCTCCATTTTCGGTGGCTCAGGCGGCGGCCGGCCAGGTGGCAATCCGTTCGGCAGCGCCCAGGGGCGCAGCCGTGGCCGTGATGGCCAGGACGTGCAGATGGAGCTGCCGGTGTCGCTGGAGGAAACCCTGGCCACCGAATCGAAAAAGATCAGCTTCAAGGTGCCTCAGCACAACGCTGCCGGGCAGCGCGTGGCGGATTCGCTGAAAAGCCTCAACGTCAAGATCCCGGCCGGTGTCGCGGATGGCGAGCGCATTCGCCTCAAGGGCCAGGGCGCCCCGGGCATCGGTGGCGGTGCCACGGGTGACCTGTACCTGACCATCAACTTCGAGAAACACCCATTTTTCGAGGTCGATGGCGACGACCTGATCCTGCAGGTGCCGCTGGCGCCCTGGGAAGTGGCGCTGGGCACCAAGGTGGCGGTGCCGACCCTGACCGGTCGCATCAACCTGACCATTCGCCCGGACAGCCAGAACGGCCAGCGCCTGCGGGTCAAAGGCAATGGGCTGTTGAACAAGCAGGGCCAGCGTGGGGATCTGTTCGCGCAGATCAGGGTGGTCATGCCCACCCACAACGACGCCGAGGCGCAGGCGCTGTGGGAGTCGCTGGCGAAGAACGCCGAGTTCGATCCGCGGGCGAACTGGAGCCGCTGATCATCGACAGCGCCCGCCGACTCACTGCAGGAGAGGGCGGGCGCTGCTTTGCTTCAAACGCTGGTGACCGTCGTCACCGAGCTCTCGGACAACGTCCCCATCTCGACTTGCAAATCGGTTCTGACATTACCTTGGGTACCTGGCAATCGCTGGCCTGGGTCTGCGCTGAGGGTCAGGGGCGTATTGCGTGATACATCCTTGACCCTGATGCCCACGGTGTCGGCCAGATCCGCTAAACCGGGCACGTCCTGAAATGTGCTGACCTTGGTGTGGTCGACCAGTGCAATCCAGCCGCTCGCCGGGCGCGCTGCCTGGTGGGCGCGGATACGCTGAATGGCGTAATAGTTGCGCATTTTCTGACCGATTCCCGCTTCAGTCTGGCTCAGACCATGCACCTGGTGGGCAGCGGCACAATCGAGTGCCTTGACTTTGATTCCTTGCAGGCGCGCCATCTTGATCAGCTCCAAGGGGGTGTACTTCGCCAGGATCGACTGCCGGGTCAGGCGCGTCAGGTAGTTGTACAGTCCGCTGGGCACAAGGCCAGTCTCCAGGTAATGGTCCAGCCAGGCTTGATGCAGTTCCTTGATCAGCAGGTCGGTGTACAAAGTCTGTACGCCCTGAGATTTCAGATCGCCCATGTACTTGATCAGCAGCTTCTTGCTGCCGATTGCATCCTTCGCCTCACCGATGACCAGGCCTTGGCGCTGATCGTAGATCGCTTCGAAAAGCGTATCGGGGGTTGTCAATTCGTTGAATCGAGGTACCAGGACGCTGCGCGGCTCTCTGGGAAGGTTGAAGAAGAGCCGCGCGTGTGCGGCTAGCTCGTTACGCGCGAGCAACAGTTCATTTCTCGCCATGGCGAACGTATCGTCCAGCGTTGAGCTCATCAGGCGCGCACTGTCACGGCCAATCAGGGGTTCGATCAGCTCTACGTATTTCATCGAAACTTCGTAGGGTCGCAGCTGTGTATCGAGTCGATGCGCTTCGATCATTTGCGGCGTGATTGCGCCAGAGGCTGACTCTTCGTCGGCGCCGACCCCAAGCGGGTCGATGATTTCTTCGACATAGGGTTCCCACACGCCGCGCCAGTTGGCCTCGACGGGCCAGGCGCCGGTCAGGTTGTCGGGCGTCAGCGGGTTGATCACGACCCAGCGGTCCAGGACCTCGATGAACTCCACCTCATAGACTTTTTGCGCGAGCTGGATATAGCGCTTGTCGCCGCTCACGTAGAACAGACCGCCGGCGCCATTGATTTCTGTGGGCAGGACGGAAACGTCGATATCGACCGCGTAGGGCATGGGCGATTGGGTCTCGACGACGGCAGGTGCTTCTTCGGCCAGGTCGGCGAACTCGTTGAGGATATGCTTGCCGCTGCCCTTGAGCATGGGCAGGCTGAACAGCAATGACAGCGCATCGAGTGCTGCGGCTACTGCGGCCTTGCTCCGCTGCTCGTGGGTTTTGCCGCGCAGGACGACGGCCAGGTGGGCACCCAGGCTGATGGCCGAGGCGCCGACGACGGATGCCGCGACCAATGAATCGCCCGGTGCGATCCCGGTGGTGACACGGACGAAGGCGCTGAGGTCGACCAGAAAGATGTCTTTGCGCAGCTGCCAGTTACTGGTGAGCATCGTCTGCGCTTCGGTTTCCAGGCGGGCGCGCAAGTTGTCGATCAGATAACTGAACACATCCTTGGTAATCGGCTGGCTGGCGCCATTGAGCATGGTCTGCCCGGCGACCCAAGGCGTGCGCTGCATGGTGTCGAGCGTGGAGTTCAGGGTCTGGAGGGTCGAAGAATCGGTTTGATGGTGCGCCGTGAAATGCGAGAGCAGATGCTCACGCCGCGCCGGGTCGGCCGCCTGAACGCAGAACCACTCATAGACTTCACGTTCGGAGTGGAAGGTGTGGAACCAGTCTGGGGGCAGGTAGAGCGTTTGATGCCCTTGGGCATTCTTCACTCGTATGATGCCCGTGGCAGTTATTCCGCCCAGGGTCAGATCGCAGACTTCGGCCAGGTCTCTGCTGGTGACGCCTCGTTTCAATTGTGCAATGGTCGGAGGAAGCTTCAACGGGCCCGCCACGCTGAAGATGAATTGTTTGAAGGCGCGGCGACTGAGCAATCGACGGCGCATTGCCTCGAAGGCATAGCTCACGCAAAGGGCTTTAGCCACCAATCGCCCGCTGTCGCCTTGAGCGGTCCAGAACGCCTCCAGTTGCGTCTGATAGGCCTGCGCAAAATTGCCCTCCCACAAGTCATTCATGATGGTCAGTGGCGACAACGCCAGTTCGTTGCGCTGGTCGTAGTGACCCGCCGTGCCGTCCGCGGTGTAGAAACCGCTCATGCTGTCCAGATCGATGGCGTTGATCTGATCGTTGACGTCGAAGCGGCGCTGGGTCAATTCGGTCATGGTCCGGGATTTGTCGGGCACACCATAGTGCTCCCAGCCGGTAAAGGTCTGTGGGTTGCTGATGGCATTGGAAAACCGGTGCCAGTACACGGCATCCGGATCCAGATCACGGCCCGTATGGACCTTGAGGATTCGGGCCGCTTCCTGACGAGCGCACTGATTGACATCCGGGAAGGCGGTATAGAAATCAGTGGCAGCCTGGGTCAGTGCGGCGAGGGTTTGCTCAGGTGTTTCAGGCGACAGAGCGATCGCGTTCTCGGTTGGTTGGGTGTCGGACATGGCTGTCTCCTTGGTTGTAATGTCAGGAGCCAGCGAGGTTAGGGGGCGATGTGGAGGCTGATGCGGTATATACCTGCAGGCGCCAGCAGGCGTGTTGCCTGCATGACGCCGGTGAACGCGCTAAAACAAAAAGTACCGCTGTGCCAGCGGCAGTACATCCGCCGGTTCGCACCACAGCAGCACGCCATCGGCCTTGACCTGATAAGTCTGCGGATCGACATCGATCTGCGGCAGGTAGCCGTTGTGGATCAGGTCGGTCTTCTGCACCGTCCGACAGCCTTTCACCACAGCGATCTGCTTCTTCAACCCCAGCTGTTCCGGCAAGCCGGCCTCCAGTGCCGCCTGGCTGATGAAAGTCAGGCTGGTGGCATGGCGCGAGCCGCCATAGCTGGCGAACATCGGCCGGTAGTGCACGGGTTGCGGGGTGGGGATCGAGGCGTTGGCATCGCCCATCAGGCTGGCGGCGATCGCCCCGCCCTTGAGAATCAGCGTCGGCTTGACGCCGAAGAACGCCGGACGCCATAGCACCAGGTCCGCCCATTTGCCGATTTCGATCGAGCCCACTTCATGGCTGATGCCGTGGGTGATCGCCGGGTTGATGGTGTACTTGGCGATGTAGCGCTTGATGCGAAAGTTGTCGTTGCCGGCAACGTCCTCGGCCAGCGGGCCACGCTGCTTTTTCATCTTGTCGGCGGTTTGCCAGGTGCGTGTGATCACTTCACCGACGCGGCCCATGGCCTGGCTGTCGGAGCTGATCATGGAAAACGCGCCGAGGTCGTGGAGGATGTCTTCGGCGGCGATGGTCTCGCGGCGGATGCGGCTTTCGGCGAAGGCCACGTCCTCGGCGATGCTCGGGTCGAGGTGATGGCAGACCATCAGCATGTCCAGGTGTTCGTCGATGGTGTTGCGGGTGAACGGCCGAGTCGGATTGGTGGAACTCGGCAACACGTTGGGCAGGCCGCAGGCCTTGATGATGTCCGGGGCATGGCCGCCACCGGCACCTTCGGTGTGATAGGTGTGAATGGTGCGGCCTTTGAACGCGCCCAAGGTGGTTTCGACGAAGCCGGACTCGTTGAGGGTGTCGGTGTGGATCGCCACCTGCACGTCGTACTGATCGGCGACGCTCAGGCAGTTATCGATCGAGGCCGGCGTGGTGCCCCAGTCTTCGTGCAGCTTGAGGCCGATGGCACCGGCCTTGACCTGCTCGATCAGCGGCTCCGGCAGGCTGGCGTTGCCTTTGCCGGTCAGGCCGATGTTCATCGGGAATGCGTCGGCGGCCTGCAGCATGCGCGCCAGGTGCCAAGGGCCCGAGGTGCAGGTAGTGGCGTTGGTGCCGGTGGCCGGGCCGGTGCCGCCGCCGATCATGGTGGTGACGCCGCTCATCAGCGCTTCTTCGATCTGCTGCGGGCAGATGAAGTGGATGTGGGTGTCGATGCCGCCAGCGGTGAGGATCATGCCTTCACCGGCGATGACTTCGGTGCTGGCGCCGATGGCGATGGTGACGTCCGGCTGGATGTCCGGGTTGCCGGCCTTGCCGATGGCGGCGATGCGGCCGTCCTTGAGGCCGACGTCGGCCTTGACCACGCCCCAGTGGTCGATGATCAGGGCGTTGGTGATCAGGGTGTCGACCACTTCGGCGGCCAGCAGCTGGCCTTGGCCCATGCCGTCGCGGATCACTTTGCCGCCGCCGAATTTCACTTCTTCGCCGTAATGGGTGAAGTCCTTTTCGACTTCTATCCACAGGTCGGTGTCGGCCAGGCGCACCTTGTCGCCAACGGTGGGGCCGAACATGTCGGCGTAGGCTTGTCTGGAGATTTTCATCGGCAATCCTGAGTTCTGAAATTCAATTCAATCGCGTAGCGAGGGGGCTTGCCCCCGAAATAAGGTCGGCCAATGGGTATTGCACTGGCGCACAGATTTTTCGGGGGCAAGCCCCCTCGCTACAGGCATGCAGTGTTACAAATCACCCATGATCCGCCCGGCAAAGCCGTAGACCTTGCGCAGCCCGGCCAGGTCGACCAGCTCCACTTCGCGGCTCTGGCCCGGCTCGAAGCGTACGGCGGTGCCGGCCGAGATGTTCAGGCGCATGCCGCGGGTCGCGGCGCGGTCGAACGTCAGGGCGTCGTTGGTTTCGAAAAAGTGGTAGTGCGACCCCACCTGAATCGGCCGGTCGCCACTGTTGGCCACACTCAGGCTGAGGGTACGGCGGCCGACGTTGAGTTCGATCTCGCCGGGCTGGATCTGGTATTCGCCAGGAATCATCAGGCAATCCTTAAAGAAGTTTGAAGTAGAGAGCGGTATTGATCAGGGTGCCGTCCGGACGCCCGGCATAGTCGGGGATCTCGCCGACCCGGGTATAACCCGCTGCCTTGTAGAAGGCCTCGGCGGGGGAACGTGCTTCGGTGTCCAGAAACAGCAGGCTCAGGCCCTTGCGGCGCGCTTCGAGTTCGGCGCCATTCATCAATTGGGTGGCCAGGCCGTGGCGCTGGAAGTCCATGTGCACCAGCAGCTTCTGCACTTCGGCGCGGTGGCGGCCGTTGGCCTTTTGGCAGGGCGCCAGTTGTACGCTCGCCAGCACCTGCTCGTTGCGCACCACCACCCAGAGCAGGCGCTCGCCGCTTTCCAGCTGGCCCTTGAGTTCGCTCAGGTAGGCCACGCCCTGGGCGCGGTCGAAGTCATCCAGAAAGCCGATGGACGCGCCTTGTCGCACCGCGTCTTCGAGCAGTTCGTACAGGCCTTGCTGGTAATGAGCAAAGCCTTCAACGGTAACGCGACGCAGCTGGGCAGCATTCATGGACTTACTCCGAGGGACTCGCAGAAGGTTGAGCGCCGGGGTCGAGGATCAACTGCATGAAGGTCAGGTCCAGCCAGCGGCCGAACTTGGTACCGACCTGGGGCATCTGCCCGTTGATCGTGAAACCCAGACGTTGGTGCAAACGAATGGACGCCGTATTGCCGCTTTCGATGGCGGCGACCATCACGTGTTTGTCGCAGGCCTTGGCGCGCTCGATCAGCGCGGCCATCAATTGCGGACCCAGACCCTGGCCGCGTTGGTCGTCGCGGATGTACACCGAGTGTTCGACGGTCTGGCGAAAACCCTCGAAAGGCCGCCAATCGCCGAATGAAGCGTAGCCGACCACGCTGTTGTGGGCGTCGATGGCCACCAGGATCGGGTAGCCCTGGGCCTGGCGTGCGCTGAACCAGGCCTGGCGGTTGCCGAGGTCGACCGGTTGCTCGTTCCAGATCGCCGTGGTGTTGAGCACGGCGTCGTTGTAGATGTCGCGAATGGCCGGCAAGTCGGCGTGCACGGCGTCGCGTATCAGCACTGTCATGCGCGGGCCTCAGGCAATGGGTTGATGCACGGTGACGAGCTTGGTGCCATCCGGGAAGGTGGCTTCGACCTGGATCTCGGGGATCATCTCCGGGATGCCTTCCATCACTTGTTCACGGCTCAGCAGGGTGGTGCCGTAGTGCATGAGTTCGGCGACCGTCTGGCCATCGCGGGCGCCTTCGAGCAGCGCCGCGGAGATGAACGCCATGGCCTCCGGATAGTTGAGCTTGAGGCCGCGCGCCAGCCGCCGCTCGGCGACGAGGCCGGCGGTGAAGATGAGCATCTTGTCTTTTTCGCGGGGGGTCAGGTCCATGGGGTATCCGTTGTTGAAGTCACTTGAATATGGGGCGGCCGTGCTGGCCGCAATCCTGTAGCGAGGGGGCTTGCCCCCGAAAAGGGTCCAGCCAACGAGTATTGCACTGGCGCACGGATTTTTCGGGGGCAAGCCCCCTCGCTACAGAGGACGGGTGTAATGTCTGGCATCAGGTGCTCCAGATCCGCGGCGCCAGCGCTTCGCGGCCGAGCATGGCCGGGCGCAGCAGCGTCCATAGCGCGATCAGCCAGTCGCGGGCGTGCAGGGCCTCGCTGGCCAGGCAGCGCGCTACCAGCAGGTCAGGCAGTTGGGTCAGGTCGCCGCGCACTTTGCCGGGTAGCTCACGGCAGTGTTGCAGCAGGTCAGGGTCCAGGGTGCCGGTGATCAACAGTGTGGCAAACACCGGCTGGCCGTCGAGGCCGATGGGCGAATCGAGCAAGCCGTCATCGCCGTTCACGTGCTGGCGTTCGTGCCACAGCGCGCGGCCGTCGCGACGGATGTCCAGATGGGACTGAAAGTGGCCGCGCTCGAAACGCTCGCCCGCCGCCGGCCGACCCAGCGCGACCACGTCCCAGTACAACAGGCGGGCATCGCCCTCGAGTTCGATCACAGTTTGCAGTTCGGCCTGGGCGGCGCTGTAGACGATGGTTTCCTGAGGCATCCACTCCAGGGTCGCCCCAGCGGCCACGTTCAGGTTCAGCTGCTGATAAGCCGGGCCGGCGGCGCGATACCACTTGGCCGCGCCGGGGCTGGTCAACTGCGCCCAGGCGCCAGCACCGACGCTGGCCGTGATGTCGAGGCGATCACCGCCGGCGATGCCACCCGGCGGGTGCACGATGATGTGCTGGCACACCTCAGGGCCTTCGGCATACAGGTGCTTCTGCACTCGCAGCGGGCCCTTGTGGCGGCGCAAGACCGGCCGGGTGCCGGCGCCGAAACGGGCGTAGCCCAGCTCGAGTTCAGCGTGCCAGCTGGGGGTATAGAGGGCAGGGGCAACGGGTAAATTCATGGCGTGTCGTATAAGGGCTCTTGTTGAACGGCTTTGAGTAACAGGCTCAGGTCCCGCAGGTTAAATGGTTACCAGGCCGCGTACACCTTCGGTTTCCATGTTTTCACCACGGCCCTGCTGGACGATTTCGCCACGGGACATCACCAGGTACTGATCGGCCAGTTCGGCGGCGAAGTCGTAGAACTGCTCGACCAGCAGAATAGCCATGTCACCCTTGGCCGCAAGCTTCTTGATCACCGCGCCGATTTCCTTGATCACCGAGGGCTGGATGCCTTCGGTGGGTTCGTCGAGGATCAACAGGCGCGGGCGGCTGGCCAGGGCGCGGCCGATCGCCAACTGCTGTTGCTGGCCGCCGGACAGGTCGCCACCGCGGCGGTGCTTCATCTGCAGCAGCACGGGGAAGAGTTCGTAGATGAAGGCCGGCACTTCCTTGGCTTCGCTGCCGGGGAAGCGTGACAGGCCCATGAGCAGGTTTTCCTCGACGGTCAGGCGGCCGAAGATCTCTCGGCCTTGGGGCACGTAGGCGATGCCGGCGTGCACCCGTTGGTGCGGTTTGAAGGCGGTGATGGCCTTGCCTTCCCAGTTGACGCTGCCTTCCTTGGCCGGAATCAGGCCCATCAGGCACTTGAGCAGGGTGGTCTTGCCCACGCCGTTGCGGCCCAGCAGGCAGGTGACCTCGCCGACCTTCACCTCGAAGCTGAGGCCGCGCAGGATGTGGCTACCGCCGTAGTATTGGTGCAGGGTGTCGACTTGCAGCATGGTGGTGACTCTCCTGAATTTTTGTCCGGCTGGTCCGGCCTCTTCGCGAGCAAGCTTCGCTCCCACAGGGTTCGCCGCACCTGAGACGTAGACCTGTGGGAGCGAGGCTTGCCCGCGAAGGGGCCCTTTGCCATGCCCCATAGCATGGGGATCACCGCCCCAGATAAACCTCGATGACACGCTCGTCCGCTTGCACTTGTTCCAGCGAACCCTCGGCCAGCACGCTGCCCTGATGCAGCACGGTGACGTGGTCGGCGATCGAGCCGACGAAGCCCATGTCGTGCTCCACCACCATCAACGAGTGATGCCCGGCAAGCGTCTTGAACAGTTCGGCGGTGAATTCGGTTTCGGCATCGGTCATGCCCGCCACCGGTTCGTCGAGCAGCAACAATTGCGGGTCCTGGACCAGCAGCATGCCGATCTCCAGGAACTGCTTCTGGCCATGGGACAGCAAGCCCGCCGGGCGCTCCACCGACGCGCTGAGGCGGATGGTCTGCAGGACCTGATCGATGCGATCACGCTGCTCGCCAGTCAGCCGCGCGCGCAGGCTGGCCCACACCGATTTGTTGGTCTTCTGCGCCAGTTCGAGGTTCTCGAACACGGTGAGCGCTTCGAACACCGTCGGCTTCTGGAACTTGCGCCCGATGCCGGCCTGGGCGATCTGCACTTCGCTCATGCTGGTCAGGTCCATGGTTTCACCGAACCAGGCCTTGCCATGGGAGGGCCGGGTCTTGCCGGTGATCACGTCCATCAAGGTGGTCTTGCCGGCGCCGTTGGGGCCGATGATGCAGCGCAACTCGCCGACGCCGATGTACAGGTTGAGGTTGTTCAGCGCCTTGAAGCCATCGAAGCTGACGCTGATGTCCTCAAGGGTGAGGATGGTCCCGTGGCGGGTGTCCAGGCCCTTGCCGGCGCTGGCACCCAGGCCCAGGGAATCACGGCTGGTGCCCTCGTCGGTGTTCGGGTCGTAGGCCGGCTCGAGCATGAATTGCGTGGTCGGAGGCGTTCTCATTGCTCGCTCCTTTTCTTCAGCAGGCCGATAACGCCTTTGGGCAGGTACAGGGTGACGATGATGAACAGCGCGCCCAGAAAGAACAGCCAGTACTCGGGAAACGCCACGGTGAACCAGCTCTTCATGCCGTTGACCACGCCTGCGCCCAGCAACGGCCCGATCAGCGTGCCGCGCCCGCCCAGCGCCACCCACACGGCGGCCTCGATGGAGTTGGTCGGCGACATTTCGCTGGGGTTGATGATGCCCACCTGGGGTACATACAGCGCCCCGGCCAGGCCACACAACACCGCGCTCAGCACCCACACGAACAGTTTGAAGCCGCGCGGGTCGTAGCCGCAGAACATCAGGCGGTTCTCGGCATCGCGCAGTGCGGTCAACACCCGGCCGAACTTGCTGCGCGCCAGGCGAAAGCCCAGCCACAGGCTCACCACCAGCAGCGCCACGGTGAGCAAAAACAGCACCGCACGAGTGCCTTGTGAGGTGATATCGAAACCGAGGATGGTGTGGAAGTTGGTGAAGCCGTTGTTGCCGCCAAAGCCCGTCTCGTTGCGGAAAAACAGGAGCATGCCGGCAAAGGTCAGGGCCTGGGTCATGATCGAGAAGTACACGCCCTTGATCCGCGAGCGGAAGGCGAAAAAGCCGAACACCAGCGCCAGCACCCCCGGCGCCAGCACCACCAGGCACATGGCCCAGAGGAAGTGCTCGGTGCCGACCCAGTACCACGGCAGTTCGCTCCACGACAAAAACGTCATGAACGCCGGCAGGCCGTCGCCGGCGGCTTCGCGCATCAGGTACATGCCCATGGCGTAGCCGCCGAGGGCGAAGAACAGCCCGTGGCCCAGGGACAGCAGGCCGGCGTAGCCCCACACCAGATCCAGGGCCAGGGCGACGATGGCGTAACAGAGAATCTTGCCGATCAGGGTCAGGGTGTATGCCGACACCTGCAGGCCGTTGCTGGCCGGCAATAGCGACAACAGCGGCAAGGCCAGCAACACCAGGAGGATCACCGCGCCGATGGCGAGGGTGACCTTGGGGCCGGCTTTTTGCGCGGCGGTGAGCATCAGTGGCTGGTTCATCAGTCGATCACCCGTCCTTTGAGCGCGAAGAGGCCTTGCGGACGCTTCTGGATAAACAGAATGATCAGCGCCAGGATGAGAATCTTGCCCAGCACGGCGCCGATCTGCGGTTCGAGGATCTTGTTGGCGATGCCCAGCCCGAAGGCCGCCGAGACGCTACCGGCCAGTTGCCCGACGCCGCCCAGTACCACCACCAGGAAGGAGTCGATGATGTAGCTCTGGCCCAGGTCCGGGCCGACGTTGCCGATCTGGCTCAAGGCCACGCCGCCTAGCCCCGCGATGCCCGAGCCGAGGCCGAAGGCGAGCATGTCGACGCGGCCGGTGGGCACGCCGCAGCAGGCGGCCATGTTGCGGTTCTGGGTGACGGCGCGCACGTTGAGGCCCAGGCGGGTCTTGTTCAGCAGCAGCCAGGTCAGCACCACCACCGCCAGGGCGAAGACGATGATGACGATACGGTTGTACGGCAGCACCAGATTGGGCAACACCTGAACACCGCCGGACAGCCACTCTGGGTTGGCGACTTCGACGTTCTGCGCGCCGAATGCCAGGCGCACGGCCTGGATCAGCATCAGGCTGATGCCCCAGGTGGCGAGCAGGGTTTCCAGCGGTCGCCCGTAGAGGTGGCGGATCACCGTGCGCTCCAGCGCCATGCCGATGGCCGCGGTGACGAAGAACGCCACCGGCAGGGCGATCAACGGATAGAACTCGATGGCGCCCGGGGCAAAGCGCTGGAACAGGATCTGCACCACATAGGTGGAGTAGGCGCCAAGCATCAGCATCTCGCCGTGGGCCATGTTGATCACGCCCAGCAGGCCGAAGGTGATCGCCAGGCCCAGGGCGGCCAGCAGCAGGATCGAGCCCAGCGAGATGCCACTGAATGCCTGACCGAGCAGGTCGCCGATCATCAGTTGGCGTTTGACCTGGGTCAGGCTGGTCTCGGCGGCGGTGCGCACGCCGGCATCGGCCTCGACGCCGGGGGCGAGGATGTCTTCGAGGCGGGTCCTGGCCAGTGGGTCGCCGGTATCCCCCAGCAAGCGTACTGCCGCGAGGCGTACCGCGGGGTTGGGGTCGACCAGTTGCAGGTTGGCCAGGGCCAGGCCCAGGGCGGTCTTGACCTTGCTGTCTTTTTCACCGGCGAACTGGTGGTCGAGGATGGGTAGCTGCGCGGGTTGGGCGCTCTTCTGCAACTGCTGGGCGGCGGCCAGGCGCAGGTTGGCGTCGGTGGCGAACAGCTGGTGCGCGGCCACGGCGTTTTCCACCAGGCCGCGCAGGCGGTTGTTCAGGCGCAGTTTGCGCACGGGCTCGACGGCGGCGGCGCTGCCGTCGAGGGGCGAATAGGTGTCGTTACTGGCAACGAAAGGGTGCTTGTCGGCATCGGCGGCCACGCTGCCTGCCTGCAAGGCCAGGAGCAATTCGGTGCGCTCGGGGACCGGCTGCGCGGCCCAGGTTTCCAGTAGCCTGGCCTGGTCTGACGAGTCGGCGGCAACGAAGTCACTGGCGTCGTTGGCGTACGCGGCAAACGGCGACAACAGGGCCAGGGCGACGATGAGACGAAGGAGGGTGGTGGGCATATCGGTGTCCTGTGCAGCGATGCGCGGTTCCGGCCTGTAGCGAGGGGGCTTGCCCCCGATCCGGTGTGTCAGTCACTCAGGGGGCGCTGGCACTATTGTCGGGGGCAAGCCCCCTCGCTACACGGGTCCGAACAGGTGAGGCTTAGTTGCTCTTCACCGGATGGTCCGGCTTCTTGTCGTTGCCAGGGATGTACGGGCTCCACGGCTGGGCGCGGATCGGGTCCTTGGTCTGCCAGACCACGTTGAACTGACCGTCATCCTGGATCTCGCCGATCATCACCGGCTTGTGCAGGTGATGATTGGTCTTGTCCATGGTCAGGGTGTAGCCCGACGGCGCGGCGAACGTCTGCCCGGCCATGGCGTCACGGACCTTGTCGACGTCGAACGACTTGGCCTTCTCGGCGGCCTGGGCCCACATGTGGATGCCCACGTAGGTGGCTTCCATCGGGTCGTTGGTGACCGCCTTGTCGGCGCCCGGCAGGTTGTGCGCCTTGGCGTAGGCTTTCCAGTCGGCGACGAACTTCTTGTTGACCGGGTTCTCGACCGACTGGAAGTAGTTCCAGGCCGCCAGGTTGCCCACCAGTGGCTTGGTGTCGATGCCGCGCAGTTCTTCTTCGCCCACCGAGAAGGCCACGACCGGTACGTCGGTGGCTTTCAGGCCCTGGTTGGCCAGTTCCTTGTAGAACGGCACGTTGGAGTCGCCGTTGACGGTGGAGATCACAGCGGTCTTGCCGCCCGCGGAGAACTTCTTGATGTTGGCCACGATGGTTTGATAGTCGCTGTGGCCAAAGGGGGTGTAGACCTCTTCGATGTCGCTGTCCTTCACGCCTTTGGAGTGCAGGAAGGAGCGCAGAATCTTGTTGGTGGTGCGGGGGTAGACGTAGTCGGTGCCCAGCAGGAAGAAGCGCTTGGCCGCGCCACCGTCTTCGCTCATCAGGTATTCCACGGCGGGAATCGCCTGCTGGTTAGGCGCGGCGCCGGTGTAGAACACGTTCGGCGACATCTCTTCGCCTTCGTACTGCACAGGGTAGAACAGCAGACCGTTGAGTTCTTCGAACACCGGCAGCACCGACTTGCGCGATACCGACGTCCAGCAGCCGAACACCACGGCGACCTTGTCCTGGGTCAGCAGCTGGCGGGCTTTTTCAGCGAACAGCGGCCAGTTGGAGGCGGGGTCGACGATCACAGGTTCCAGCATCTTGCCGTTCACGCCGCCTTTGGCGTTGATCTCGGCGATGGTCATCAGCGCCATGTCCTTGAGGGACGTCTCGGAAATAGCCATGGTGCCCGACAGCGAATGCAGAATGCCGACCTTGATGGTCTCGGCGGCCTGGGCAGTCCAGGTCAACCCCATGGCGGCGATGGATGCCGTCAACGTAAAAGCCTTGATCAAGCTGCGACGCTTCATTGTGCAATCTCCATGTACGTGCGTTTTTTTAGTGGGGCAGATGGCGATTCGGTGAAACCTGTGCAGAGTGCTAGCAAAGGCTGTGCCTAACCGGTGGGAGGGCTCTGGCGTCTGGTTTTCAGGGGCGGCACCATCAGTGCGTTGCACGCTGATGGTGCCTGTTTTAACCCGTGGTGCGGCCGTGCGAACCAATAAGGTGCGTTATTTCTGATCGATCGGTCAGGAGTTGTCGCCGGCTGGGTTACAGGTCAGAAGATCTCAGAAGCTCATGTCCACCTTGGTCCACAGCGTGCGACCGGGTTCGTTGACCGCGCGGGGATCGCTGGAAGGGTAGCCAAAGTCACTGTTGCCAGCACGGTTGAGGTGCTCGGCGTAGGTCTTGCCGAGCAGGTTGTCGATGCCGGCGCTGAGCTTGAGATGGCGGTTGAGCCGATACGCGCCATTGAGCGAAAACACGGCGAAACCGGGGCTGGACGCGAAATCCTGCCCCACCACGTTGCCGGCGTTGCGGTCGATGCGCCCTTGCGCCGACACCAGCCGCCACAGCGCCCCTGCGCTCCAGTCAGCCCGGCTGTAGGTCAGGCCCAGGCGCGCCTCCAGCGGTGGCATCTGCGCCAATGGGCGATGATCGCTGCGGTTCTCGCCCCAGGCGTAGGCCAGGGTGCCGTCGACCTTCCAGCGCTCGGTCAAGCGATAGGCTGCGCCCATTTCTCCGCCCAGCATAGTGGCATCGACGTTGCGGGTCGACGAGGCCGTGCCCCGGTAGTTGAACAGAATGTAGTCATCCACCCGGCCGACATAGCCCGATGCCCAAGCGTCGAGGGTGTCGGTCTGGTACTGGATGCCGACATCCAGCTGCGTGGTTTTTTCCGGCTTGACCGAATCGAAGGCGTTGAGGGTGCCAGTCGGGGTCAGGCTGGACGAAAACAGCTCCCAATAGTCTGGGAAGCGTTCGGCATGGCCCAGGCCGACGTAGGCGGTGGCGGGCAGCCCGACCAACTCGTGCTCGTAGCGCACGAAGCCGCTGGGCAGGGTGCTGGCGCGGGTGTCACCGGCGGTGGGATTGGCACTCGCCGCCATCCCGGAGCCGGTGAGCGCGCGGTAGTCCTTGGCGCTGGCGCGGTCCAGGCGGGCGCCGCTGATCAGGCGGTCATCGGCGCTGGCGTGCCAGGTCAGTTCGGCGAACGCGCCGTACTGATCGAATTGGGCGTCCTTGTCCCGGGGCAGGGCCTGGTAGGCATCCTCGCCCATGGCCGAGCGGCGGCGATGGCTGTTGGTCTGCGCATCCAGGCCGGCGATCAATTGGCTATCGGTCCACTGCCAGGTGGCCTTGACGCGGCTGCCCAAGGTGCGGCGCTCGACATTGCTGGCCATGGCCCCGGCCATCATGCCGGTGCCCGAGGGTGTCCGCAGGCTGTAGTTGTCCATCACATGGTCGGCGTAGTTGTAGTAGACCTGCGCTTCGAGCTTGTCGAGGCTGCCGCCCAGATCGCTCTGTTCGAAACGCAGGCCCAGGCTCTGGCGCTTGAACTGGGCGCCGTCCATGCCGCGGCCGGCATAACGCGCCTCGCCATCGCCCTGGCCGGCGGTCAACTCCAGCAGGGTGTCGGCGCCGGGTGTCCAGCCGAGGGCGACGTCGCCGTTCCATTTGTCCCATTTGGAGGCCACGCGGTCGCCGTGGCCATCTTCATAGTCGCCGGCGCGGGATTGATTGCCGATGACCCGGGCATAACCTTGCGGACCGCCGGCAGCGGCGTCGACGAGCTTGTCGACGCGGCCGTTGGAGCCGATCAGGGTGCTGGCGTCCAGGCGTGTGCCAAGGTGCTCGAAGTGCTCCGGATCGCGCTCGAACAGCACCGTTCCCGCCGAACCGCCCGGGCCCCAGAGTACGCTTTGCGGGCCTTTGATCACGGTCAGGCGGTCGTAGGTCTGCGGCGCGATGTAGGAAGTGGGGGCGTCCATGCGCGAGGGGCAGGCGCCGAGCATCACGCCGCCGTTGGTGAGGATGTTCAAGCGCGAACCGAACATGCCACGCAGCACTGGGTCGCCGTTGGTACCGCCGGAGCGGATCAGGCTGAAGCCGGGGATGGTCTTCAGGTAGTCGCCGCCGTCGCTGGCCGGGACTGGCTGGCGCGGGTCCTTGGGATCGGTCACCACGGTCAGCGGCGAGCTGGGCGCGATGGCAGTAATGACGGTCGGGGCCAGGGAAGCGGGCTGGTGGTCGTGGGCCTGCTCGATCGCCGTCGCGAGGGGGCTGCACAGCAAGCCGCAAAGGGCGACCAGGGTGTGGCGAGGGGCGAGAGGGGATACAGCGTTGAATCTGGACATGGGTGTTCCACTGCATGAAGGGCACAAAGGCGCGCGCCGTTACGCGCAGGGCCTTGAGGCACTGCGTCGAACGCGCGAACGAGGACTGTCAGGCAAGCAGTGGCGGCGGTGGGGCGCGGGTCAGGGCGCCGGGGAAGATGGCCTGGCGGGCATGGCCTGCGCGGGTGAAATAGTGCTGCGCGCGGGGCTCGGGGCTGGAGGGGGCGCTCAGCAGGGTGAGGGTCTGGGGCAGCGCGGGGCAGTGCAGCATGAGGTTGCAGTAGCCGCATTTTTCCCAGATCGGGTGCAGGTCTGCGCTGGGCCGAGCCTGCGGCAGCTGGGCGACAGCGTGGGCACCGGCGTGCATGCCGCCATGGTGCATCGGCATCGGCATGTCCATGTCCATGCCCATGCGGTGATCGTTGCCCATGGGCATCGACTGGCTGATCAGCGGCCCGGCGAACACCATCAGCATCGCGAACAGGCTGATCCACAGGGCGTGACCCCGGCGCCGGGGCGGGGCGCACTGCGCCGGGCGGCGACTCATGATTTAGGGCTTGGGCGCCGTGCGGCTGACCTCGACGTCGACGGTCACGTCGCCGGCCTTTTCGAAGTGCAGGGTCAAGGGGAAATGCTCGCCCTCGGCGCGGGGGGCATCATCATGCAGATCCAGCAGCATGACGTGATAGCTCATGGGCGCGAACACCGCGTCTTCTTCGGGGTTGATCTGCAGTGAATCGAGCTGCTGCATCTTCATCATGCCGTCCTGATGCAAGTGCTGATGCAGCTCGGCGGAACCGGCGATCGGCGTATCGACGCTGACCAGACGATCTGGGAAGGTGCCGTGATTGCTGATGACGAAGTACGCCGCCACGGTGGGCGAGCTGGGCGGCAGTGCCTGGGACCAGGGGGCCTGCACGGTGATGTCGCCGACCTGATAATCCTTGGCGCTGGCCAAACCATAGGTGAACAGTAGGGCCAGGCCGATGAGCCGGGCCATCAGGCGCCAAGTGGAGGTCATTGCAAGCGTCCTTGTTCGGGGAATGGGCGCCATTTAGCCAGATGGCGCGGGGGAAGTAAAAACACCGATGCGTCTGGCTGTGTGGCGAGACTTGTCGTTGTCGATATCAACCGCTGGGCCCGCTCAGCGCCGCGATCAACTCAGCGACGCTGGCAAACTCCCGACCCACCGCTGGCAGCGGCGGCCGAGCGAGCACCAGCACGGGAATATGACGCTCCCGGGCGACCTGCAATTTAGGCTCGGTGGCGCTGCTGCCGCTGTTCTTGCTGATCAGCACATCGAAGTCATTGGCCGCGAACAGCGCGCGTTCTTCATCCAGACGAAACGGCCCGCGGGCGCCGATGATGTGGCAGCGGCTGTTGCCCGGATGATCGTCCAGCGTGCGCAGGGTCCAGAATTGCGCCTCGGGAATCTCGTGCAGGTACTGCAAAGGCTCGCGACCGAGGGTGAAGAACGGTCGCTTGAACGGCCGCAGCGCTGCGACCAATTCGCGCCAATCGGCGAAGGGCCGCCAGTCATCGCCCGCCTGTGGTTGCCAGCCGGGGCGCCGCAGTGCCCAGCACTCGATGCCCGTCATGCTCGCCGCGAGGGCCGCGTTGCTGCTCATCTGCGCCGCGTACGGGTGGGTGGCATCGATCAGCAGGGTGATGCCTTCGCTGCGGATATAGGCCGCCAACCCTTGCGCGCCACCGTAGCCGCCGACGCGCACCTGGCAGGTCAGATCGCTGGGTACGCGGCCGATGCCGGCCAGGCTGTAGACATGCAGGGGACCGAGGGTGCGGGCAATGGCGAGGGCTTCGGTGACGCCGCCGAGCAGCAGGATGCGCGTCATGCCGCGACCCCCGCAGTGCCGACGATGCCACCCTGACGATCGATGGCGAAGACCTCGACCTGCACGCTGGCGGGCACCACGCTGCAGGCGAAAGCACGGGCATGACGGCACACTTCATCACCCAGGGCGATGCCCGCGGCGCTGGCCATCGCCAGGGCCTGCTGGCTGGTGTTGGCGTCGCGAATGGCCCGTTGCAGCGCCTCGTCGGCGCCGATCGCGGCGGCCCACTGCGCCAGTTGCGGCAGGTCGATGCTCGAATGGCGGCTGTGCAGGTCCATGTGCCCGGCGGCGAGCTTGCTGATCTTGCCGAAGCCGCCGCACAGGCTCAGCCTGGCCACCGGCACCTTGCGCAGGTGCTTGAGCACGGCACCGACGAAGTCGCCCATCTCGATCAGGGCGATGTCGGGCAACTGGTAGACCCGGCGCATGGTGTCCTCGCTGGCGTTGCCGGTGCAGGCGGCGATATGCACGTAGCCGTTGGTGCTGGCGACATCGATGCCCTGATGGATCGAAGCGATGTAGGCCGCGCAGGAAAACGGTCGGACGATGCCGCTGGTGCCGAGGATCGACAGGCCGCCGAGAATGCCCAGGCGCGGGTTCATGGTTTTCAGGGCGAGGGCGGCGCCGTCCTGGACGTGGATGGTGATCTCGAAGCCGCCGCGGTAGCCGCATTCGGCGGCCAGTTGAGTCAGGTGCTGGGTCATCATTTGCCGCGGCACCGGGTTGATGGCTGGTTCGCCGACGCCCAGCACCAGGCCCGGGCGGGTCACGGTACCGACCCCGTCACCGGCGACGAAGACCACCCCAGGCGCGGCGAGCAGGCGCACGCGGCTGAACAGCAGGGCGCCGTGGGTGACGTCCGGGTCGTCGCCGGCATCCTTGATCGTGCCGGCTTCGGCGCCGGCATCGAGCAAGCGGCAGAATTCCAGACGCAGGGTCACCTGTTTGCCCTTGGGCAGGACGATATCGACGGCGTCCAATGGCTCGCCCAGCAGCAGCAAGCGTGCCGCCGCCAGACTGGTCGCGGTGGCGCAGCTGCCGGTGGTCAGGCCGCTGCGCAGCGGTGCCGGTTGCTCGGCGGTTTCGTCACGCATCATGGGCCATCATCGGCTTGCTCAGGTCGAGAACGGTAATAGGCAATGCCTGGCGCCAGGTGTCGAACTCGCCCAGCGGTTGCGCCTGAGCGATGTGCAGGCGGGTCAGGTCGCCACCGTATTGGCCGCGCCAGTGCATCAATGCCGCTTCGCTCTGCAGAGTGACGGCGTTGGCCACCAGGCGCCCGCCGGGCTTGAGTGCGGCCCAGCAGGCTTCGAACACGCCCGGGCGGGTGACGCCGCCGCCGATGAAGATCGCATCCGGCGCTTCCAGGCCGTGCAGCGCGTCGGGGGCGCGGCCGCGTATCAGTTGCAGGCCGGGCACGCCGAGGGCATCGCGGTTGTGTTCGATAAAACCCTGCCGGCCGTCGTCGGCCTCGATCGCCAAAGCGCGGCAGCTGGGATGGGCGCGCATCCATTCGATGCCGATGGAGCCACAGCCGGCACCGACGTCCCAGAGCAGCTCGCCTGGCTGCGGGGCCAGGCGCGCGAGGGTCACGGCGCGGATGTCGCGCTTGGTCAACTGGCCGTCATGGCGGAAGGCATCGTCGGGCAGCCCGGCCAGGCGCGAGCGTCGTGGCGCGGTGACGGCGGCACGGCAATCGATGGCGACGACATTGAGGTCGGCCGCCAGGTCATCGCCCCAGTCCGTCGCCAGCCCGCCGTAGCGTTTTTCCAGGTGGCCGCCGAGGTGCTCGAGCACGGTCATCCGGCTGGGGCCGAAATGGTTGTCGCGCAGCAACTGGGCAATAGCCCGCGGGCTGCTGCCATCGTTGCTCAGCACCAGCAGGCGCACGCCATTGGCCAGTTGCGCGGTGAGCGCGCTGAGCGGGCGGGCGACGATGGAGAGGACGTGCACATCCTGCAGCGGCCAGCCCAGGCGGGCGGCGGCAAGTGCGCAGGAGGAGGGCGCCGGCAGTGTCAGCATCTGCTCGGCCGGCACTTGGCGTGCAAGGCTGGCGCCGACGCCGAACAGCATCGGGTCGCCGCTGGCCAGGACGCAGACCGGCTCGCCTTTGCGGGCCAGTACCGGTTCGAGGCTGAAGGGCGACGGCCAGTCCAGGCGCTCGGCGCGCAGACAGTGGGGCAGCAGTTGCAGCTGTCGCGGTGCGCCGACGATGCGCGTGGCGCCCAGCAAAGCGCGCCGTGCCTGCTTGCCCAGGCCGGCGAAGCCGTCTTCACCGATTCCCACCACGGTCAGCCAGGGCAACATGAATATTCCTCATAGCGTTCAATTCCGACGGGCAGACTTTTCATGCTGTCGGCCAAAGCAGGCATAATACCGCGCCTTCACCCGCGAAGCGCTTTTTGACGATATTGGGTACTCCTTTGCACGCGCCATCCCCGGCCCGCCCGCCGCTGCCTGCTGTACGCCCCTCGGCTTGTCCGGGGTTGCTGCGTATCGTCCAGGCGCTGGACGGCGGCATCTGCCGTATCAAGCTGCCCGGCGGCGTGCTGACGGCGGATCAGGCCGATGCCGTGGCGCACGCCGCGCAGGTGCATGCCGGCGGTGTGATCGAAGCCACCAACCGCGCCAATCTGCAGATTCGCGGCATCGTCGGGTCGCACGAGGCGCTGGTCGAGGCGCTGTTGGCGGCCGAGCTGGGGCCACGCCAGGCGGCGGGCGATGACGTGCGCAATCTGCTGCTGAGCCCGGCTGCCGGGGTCGATCGCCAGCAGTGTCTGGATGTCCGGCCGCTGGCCGCGCAGATCCTCTCAAGCCTCGAGCAGGAGCCGCGCCTGCATGCCCTGTCGGCCAAGTTCGCGATCCAGCTCGATGGCGGCGAAGCGCTGGCGATGCTCGAGCATCATCACGATCTGTGGCTGTCGCCGTTGATCATCGACGGTGCGTGCTGGATGGCCTTCGGGCTCGCCGGTTGCCCAGCCCATGATCCGGCGGCGGGCGCAGTGCCGCTGGCCCGCGCGCATGCCTTGGTGCTGGCGGTGCTGGAGGCGTTCCTGGCGCAGGCGACGCCCGAGCAGCATCGGCTGCGTGATCTGCTCGCCGGCATCAGCGCCGCCGGGTTTGTCGCCGATCTGGCGGCTCGGCATCGCGGCCTCGGCATCCGTGCGGTGGAGTTCCACCGTGCCTCCAGCGTCGCCGCGCCGATCGGCGTGCACGCTCAGCGTCAGGCCGGACGCAGTCTGGTGGTGGCCGGCGCGCCCCTTGGCCGGCTCGACGCCGAGCAACTTCGCGGCGCCGCGACGCTGGCCCGGCGTCTGGGCGACGGCAGCCTGCGAATCACCCCGTGGCAAGGTCTGCTGCTGCCCGGGATCGCCCACGCCGATGCCGCGACGGTGCAGCAAGCGCTGGCGGCACTGGGCTGGCTGGTGGATGCGGCGCAACCGCTGGCCTCGTTGATCGCCTGCACCGGCGCCAGTGGTTGCGCCAAGGGCCTGGCCGATACCAAGGCCGATGCCCGGCGTCTGGCGGCTACCTTGCAATATCCTGCCGCCGTGCACCTGAGCGGATGTGCCCGCTCCTGTGCCGCCGCCCACGTGGCGCCGGCCACCCTGTTGGCCGTGGGCAACGGCTACTACGATCTCTATTTGCGCGATGCGACGCTGCCCGGTTTCGGCACGCTGCACGCCACCCATATCACTGTGCAGGAAGCTGGCGCCTTGCTGGATGCCCGCTCACGGAGCAATACCCATGATTGATTACATCCGCGACGGTCAGGAGATCTATCGCAATTCCTTCGCCATCATCCGCGCCGAAGCCGATCTGAGCGGCATTCCCGCCGATCTCGAAAAGCTCGCCGTGCGGGTCATCCACGCCTGCGGCATGGTCGAGGTGGTGGCGGACTTGCGCTTCTCCCCAGGTGCCGGCAAGGCCGGGCGCGACGCCATCGCCGCCGGTGCACCGATCCTGTGCGATGCGCGGATGGTCGCCGAGGGTATCACCCGGGCGCGTCTGCCAGCCAACAACGAGGTGATCTGTACCCTCAAGGACGACAGCGTGCCCGAGCTTGCCCGCGAACTGGGCAATACCCGCTCGGCGGCGGCGCTGGAGCTGTGGCGCCCGCATCTGGCCGGCAGCGTGGTGGTGATCGGCAACGCGCCGACCGCACTCTTTTACCTGCTGGAAATGATCGACGCCGGCGCCCCGAAACCGGCGCTGATTCTGGGCTTCCCGGTGGGCTTCGTCGGCGCCGCCGAATCCAAGGCGATGCTCGCCGCCGACAGCCGCGGTGTGCCGTTCGTGGTGGTCAACGGCCGCCGCGGTGGCAGCGCCATGGCGGCTGCCGCGGTCAACGCCCTGGCCACGGAGGTCGAATGATGTCGGGGGATGTCGTCAAGCGCGGTCGATTGCTGGGGCTGGGCGTCGGCCCGGGCGATCCGGAGCTGATCACGGTCAAGGCCCTGCGCCTGCTGCGTGAATCGCCGGTGATCGGCTATTTCGTCGCCAAGGGCAAAAAGGGCAACGCCTTCGGCATCATCGAAGCTCACCTGCAGGCGGCCCAGACTCTGCTGCCGCTGGTCTATCCGGTGACTACCGAGGCACTGCCGGCGCCGCTGTCCTATGAACAGGTCATCAGCGATTTCTACGACGAGGCCAGCGTTCAGGTGGCCGAGCATCTGGATGCCGGTCGCGATGTGGCGGTGATCTGCGAGGGCGATCCATTCTTCTATGGCTCCTACATGTATTTGCACGACCGCCTGGCCGAACGCTACGACGCCGAGGTGATCCCTGGAGTCTGTTCAATGCTCGGTGGCGCCTCTGTGCTGGGTGCGCCGCTGGTGTATCGCAATCAGAGCCTGTCGGTGCTCTCCGGGGTGCTGCCCCACGAGGACCTCAAGCGCCGCCTGGCCGATGCCGACGCGGCGGTGATCATGAAGCTGGGGCGCAACTTTCCCAAGGTGCGCGCGGTGCTCGCCGAGTTGGGTATGGCCGGGCGGGCGCTGTATGTCGAGCGCGCGACCATGGCCAACCAGAAGATCGTCGCGCTGGATGAGGTCGATCCGATGTTGTCGCCGTATTTCTCGCTGATCATCGTGCCCGGTGAGCGGTGGCAGGGGTGATGCGGCCGGCGATCGTCATTCTCGGCAACGGCGCGCTGGCCACGGCGCGACGTCTGCAAGGGCTTTATCCGCAGGCGCAGATCCATGGGCTGGCAGGCCGGGTCGAGGGCGCGGATGTCGTCTACAGCGATTTCGGCGCCACCTTGCGCGCGCTGTATCAAAGCGACACGCCGATCATCGCCCTGTGCGCGGCCGGGATCGTCATCCGCAGCCTGGCCAGCGTGTTGCTGGAAAAGGGCGCCGAGCCGCCGGTGCTGGCCGTCGCCGAAGACGCCAGCGCGGTGGTGCCGTTGCTGGGCGGGCTGGCCGGGGTCAACGTCATGGCGCGGAAGATGGGCGAGCACTTGCGGGTGAATGCCGCCATCACCACCAGCGGCGAATTGCGCTTCGGCACCTGCCTGCTCAATCCCCCCGAGGGCTATGCGCTGGATGATCTGGGCCAGGGCAAGCGCTTCGTCTCCGATCTGCTGGCGGGCGAGTCGGTCCGGGTCGAGGGCGCGGCGCCTTGGCTGGCCGACGCGCGGCTGCCGCTGGATGACCAGGCGCGCCTGACCATCCGCGTGGCCAGCCAATCGCGTGCAGCGGCTGCGGATGAGTTGTTGATCTACCCGCGCAACGTGCTGGTGGCGGTGAGCGCCGAGGCCGAGGATATCGTCGCGACGGTCACTCAGGCGTTGCAGATGGCCGGGTTGGCGTTGCCGGCCCTGGCCTGCCTGCTGGCCACTGACACGCAGATGGCCGCTGCGGCGTTGCATGCCGCCGCGCAGACGCTGGGCGTGCCGTTGCGTTTTGCCGCTGCGACGCGGCCGCAGCGGCTGGTCGAACGGGCCCTGGGCCTCGAGCCTGTGCAGGTCGACGAGCACTGTGCGGTGGGTGTCGCGGCGCTGCCGATCGAGGTCGACAGCCTCGGCCGGGCACGCGGGCGTCTGGCGGTCATCGGCCTGGGGCCCGGCGCCGCCGAGTTGATGGTGCCAGCGGTCAAGGCCGAGCTGGCGCGGGCCAATGACGTCCTCGGCTACGAGACGTATGTGCGCATGGCCGGCCCCTTCCGCGCCGATCAGGTGCTGCACTGCACCGATAACCGCGAAGAAATGCAGCGCGCTCGGCATGCCTTCGAACTGGCCGCGCAAGGTCGCTCGGTGGTGGTGGTGTCGTCCGGTGACCCGGGTGTGTTCGCCATGGCCGCAGCGGTGCTGGAGGCCCTGCATGAAACCGACTGCCCGCAATGGCATCAGGTCGACTTGCAGATGCTGCCCGGCGTATCGGCCTCGCTGGCGACTGCGGCGCTGGCCGGTGCGCCACTGGGGCATGACTTCTGCGTACTGTCGCTGTCGGACAACCTCAAGCCGTGGTCGATCATCGAGACACGTCTGGAGCTGGCCTGTCAGGCCGATCTGGCGCTGGCCTTCTACAACCCGATTTCCAAGGCGCGCCCGCTGCAACTGGGCAAGGCGCTGGAGATCGTCCGTCGTCATCGCGCGCCCCAGACACCGGTGACCCTGGGTCGCGATGTCGGCCGGCCGGGGCAGCGGCTGAGCATCACCACGCTGGGCGAGCTGACGGCGGATCAGGTCGACTCGCGGACCATGGTGCTGGTCGGCTCGTCGACCACCTGCACCTTCGCCAAGGCCGATGGCGGGCAGTGGGTCTACACACCGCGCTGGTATCCGCACAAGCCGGGATAGGTTGCCCGCAGGGGAAACGCTTACCGATTCATCGGTGAGGCCGCTCCCTATACCTTGAGGTTGTCGCGCTGCGAGGTGCGACGCAAGCGCCTGATCAACCTCAAGGATGTGAGTCATTATGGATATTCAAGAACGCGTACAACTGCTCTCCAACCTGGATGTCGTGGTACCGCCTGCCCCGGCAAGGGTCATGAGCCGTAGTGCTGCGGTATCGCAACCGATCACAGGGACCGGTGAGAGCGGGCTGATCGTCGGCTCGGCCATGCACGGTTGCATCGATGGCCTGACCGTCGCCAACAAATACGCCGTGGTCAACTCGCAGCTGCTGGCGGAGCGCGCCGCCAGCGCCAAGTTCGATAACGAGACCCAACCCGTCGAGTGGTTCAAGCGTTATCTGGAAGTGCTGCGCATCTGCGGCTGGACCACCCAGGGCAGTGAATTCACCTCCTACAGCAGCGCTGAACGCAGCCAGACGGTAGAGCATGCGACGCTGTCGATTCTGCGTTCGTTTGGCGGTGTCCATACCAACGCGTACCTGCGGGTCATCACCAACACCTTCGCGGCGCTGCGTGCCAATGTCCGTGTCAGCAGCCGCTTCGACAGCGAAAGCACCAGGGCCGGTTCGGCCAAGTTCCGCATTCTGCCGTGCCTGCAGACCGCAGACGAGCATGTGGTGATGGTCCTGACCTCGATGCAGGCCGCCAACAAGAGCACCCACGTCGAGAAGAATCAGCCAGGTCGCTTCTGGGAACGCACTATGGAGCAGACCGACATTCGCTACGCCGCCGCCGAGTGCATGCTCAACATGCGGGTCTACAACGGCGCCAAAGCGCAGATCGAGAAGAAGCTGGCGGGTAATACCGCAGACCTGATCGACGCGCTCGATCTGGGTTAATGAAGCGGCGCCAACTCGGTAACCCACCGGGTCCGCGCTCTTGCCAAGCCGTTTGGGGATTGCAATGTCCGAAAAATCATTTCGGGTCGAGGCCATCGCGTCGACCCTTCTGCTCACGGCGCAGGATCAGTCCTACGCTTCCCTGATCGATGTGCGTCCCGCGTTGTTGGCCGCCCAGTTAAGTGCTCACAAGCTATGCAGCGCGAATGGCAAGCCCCATCAATGGCAAAACGAATTCAGCCGTGTCATGGCTTCGTTGGGATGGCGTCAAACGCTCTGTGGGATAAACGGTGCCGAAAAGCCAAACCCTTCGGGCTGGGTCGTTCACAAGGTGCTGGCCTGGGGGCTTGCGCGCAAATGCCCTGGTGAATGGGCGGTCCCCCTGCGTCAGGCCTTGGCCCAGGTGGCCGCTGCCCCGGAGGACTCAAAGGCGGTGCAGACATTGCGCGCCTATGGCTGGTTCGGGACCGCACTTAATCTACAGGTCGCGTTCCTCGACACCGATGGCAGCCTGATCATCTACTCGATCTACTTCGATGCGCATGAGCCTGTCCCAGCCCAATGGCTGAGTCACCCGTTCCGGCCGTCGCACCGCAAGGCCATGCTTCACACCCGTGTTGTCGCGTCCAGCTTTTCATGCGAGCTCTACGCTCCGGTCGCTGACAGTTTGAAAACCCGCCTGGGGGACAGGCTCCAGACCGCCATCGCGACAGTCTAGGCGAGCTGGTGCCCGAGCCCGGGTGGCTTCAATGCGCGAGATCATGACGATCCGCGTCTTTCTACAAGGAGTTCTTTATGAAATTCCCAGCTGTTTCCGTTGCTCAGATGAAAAATCAATTGGCCCAGCTTGAAACTTATGAGCTGCCCGAATCGCCCATGACGGCTGCCGCGTCTCAGGCGCCGAGACGCAGGCGGAGCTTGAGCCCTGAGGCCCCCACCCCGGATGCGGCGGTCGTCGCCAATGGCGTGGTTTCGTTCGTCAGCGGCATGAGTGAACAGAACAAGGCGGACGTGCGCAACAGTTACCTGTACGCCAGCCTGGTCGCCACCAAGCGATTCCCGAAAGAAGCCGACGGCGAGCAGTGGTACGAGCTGTTCGCCAAGGTGATGAATGATATGGGCTGGACCTTCATCGACAAGCGTTACTCGCGCTATACCTCCCAGGACAACTCGCTGAGCATGGATCGGATAGGCCTGCAGGCCATCGGCTCGCTCGTGGCCAGCGCCGCGTTGCCCGGTGCCATCGGGCCGGCGTTGTTGAAGGCGGCAGGTGCGGCCCTGGAGGGGCTGAAAAAAGCCGACAACGACAAACCGGTCAGCCTGTTCAATCGCAATGCCAGCAAGCCAGGTGGCGGCCAGTTCACTCTGAGCGCGTGCGCCGAAGACGACGATGGTGAAGTGATCATGGCGTTCGGGGCGTTTCACTGTCAGTCCCAGGAAAGCAAGGGCAGCGTGCTGTTCGTCAATTGGAACAACGCGTCTGCGCAAATCTATACCGGTGACGCCCGCATGACGCTCAACCCTCTGGTCTACACGATGGCGCGCGACCTTGTGCTCCAGCGCCTGGGCCAGAACGTCGAGTCGGCGATCGCCAGTTACGAGATCTGACCGATTCAGCCCGGTATGCAACGGCGTGCCGGGCTGCTTCACGCATGGATGCCCGAGGAGAACCTATGCCTGATTCCAACTACCAGGCGGTCATCAACGCCGGTTGCCTGTTATGGATGCCGAAGATCGCCGAGCAGGAATATCGTGACGTCATGACGTCACTGCTATACGTGCAGTTGGCAGCCAACAAGAAACATCCGTCTTTTACCGCACCGGATCTGTGGCAGGAAGTCTTTGTCGGCGCGCTCAAGCAGTTTGGCTGGGCGCCGCTGCAGACGGGACATCGATCGCGTAGCGCGGCTGCGAACTTTCGCCTCGCCCAATGGATAAACACCGAGGACCTGCCCCTTACCCGCAGCCAACAGCAGTCGGGCGAGAGCCTTTGTGCGTATTTGGCCTCCCTGCCCGGCACTGACGAGGCCTTGCAGGTGTTGCAACGCAATATTGCGGGGTATGTGTGCATGGATGCGGCCGACGCTGGCAAGGCTGTCGAGCTGCCGGGTTTCGCGCCGTCGGGGCCGAGCGCTACAGATCGCCCGGCGTGTCCATCGCTACCGAACGAAACGCCACGCCCGAGCCCTCACACCGTGGTGGCGGCGCATTTCGGGGTGATCCTGCCAGGCCGGCGGATCGAATTGCTGACCGTGCAGTTCGCAACCCGAGAGCGCCTGGCCGAGAACCTCTTCGAGCAGCGATTCGACGTCGGCAAGCTGATGGGCGAGATCCACATCAGAACCTTTGTCGGCGAGCTTTCCGAACTGCGCTACTCATCATTTCGCGAACGCCTGGATGGCCTCGTGGGCGACCATCGGGCCAGGGAAATCGTTGAGCGGCTACCGTTTCAGGAGACCAGAACATGACACGAGCATTTCCCCCACCGCCCAGCCATGACGACACACGCGCCATGATCGCCTCGCTGGCCCCCACTCAACGCCTGACTGGCCGCTCGGCACGCCGCACGGATGACTGGGAGGCCTCGCTGCAGCGGGCGGTCGATGCACCCGATGGGGCGGTGCTGCCCAGCAGCCTGGTGTCTTTCGGCGCGCAGATCTCACGACAGGACAAGCTCGACATGCTTCTCTGTCATCAGTTGGTGCAGATACTCATGCGCGCCGCTCGCGAGCGCCAAGCTACGGACGATTGGTTCGCCTATTACAAAAGAAGGCTGGAGTTTCTGGGCTGGTACGAGCTGTACTTGCCCGATTCCGGACCGTCCTCCAGTTATCTGCCGGCCGACGACATCAGCCCGGCGACACTGCAGGCGGTCAAGGACATCGGCCTGCCCGGCACCGGGCTGCAAGCGCCTGCCCTGCAGCGGTTGGCGCAAGACCCGGCGGCGCAATGCCTCATGGAACGCAATACGGTGGTGGGGCAAAGCGCGGTCTACCGGTTTGTGCCGAGCGTGACCGGGGCCAATGGCATGGTCGAGGCGTTGTTGTATCAGCGTCAGGTCAAGGACAGTCGCACCGTATCCAAAGGCCGGCTGTTTTCCAGAATCGCGGTTGCGCAACAGGTGGAGGAGCGCTTGGCGGTGATCGCTTTTCGACCGGGTCATTTCGAGCGGCATCGTCAGCAGGTGCTCGACACCTTGCGACAACAGATCGAAACCGACATCTATCCGTTGTGAGCCTCAGCCCTGCTGGATTTCGTCCTGGCGGGTGTCGCGCTGCGCCACCCAGTGCTCGATCACTTCGCGCAGCTGGGACAGTTCCACCGGCTTGGCCATGTGACCGTCCATGCCGGCCAGGCGCGCGCGCTCCTTGTGTTCGCTGAGGATGTGCGCGGTCAGGGCCACCACGGGTGTGCGTACCCGCTGGTGGCCCATCTCCCAGGCGCGTAACTGCGCGGTCGCACTGAAGCCGTCGAGGATGGGCATCTCGCAATCCATCAGCACCAGATCGTAGCGCCGGGACTTCATCGCCTGCAGGGCTTCCTCGCCATTGCTGGCGGTATCGGGTTGCAGATTGAGCTTGCCGAGCATGCCGCGGATGACCTTGGTGGAGATGGTGTTGTCTTCGGCCACCAAGATGCGGAAGTCGTTCGGTACATCAGGCGTCGGCGCCGCTGGCAGGTAGGTCGCCAGTTCGGGTGGCGGCGCGCTGTGGCGCTGGGCCAGTTCGTCGGCCAGGGTGGTGCGCAGCGTATAGCCGGCCACCGGCTTGGCGAGAATGCGCTTGATCCCGGCGTTGCGGGCGATGATCTTGCTCGGGGCGTTGCTGATGCCGGTGAGCATGATCACCAGGATGTCGTGGTTCAGGCTTGGGTCTTCCTTGATCTTGGCGGCCAGTTGCATGCCGGTCATGCCGGGCATGTTCTGGTCCAGCAGCACCACGTCGAAGTAATCGCGCAGGTGCGCCTTGGTGCGCAGCAGGGCCAGGGCTTCCTTGCCCGAAGGCACGGCGCTGACGTTCAGGCCCCAGGCCGAGCATTGCTGCACCAGCACCTTGCGGCAGGTGTCGTTGTCGTCGACCACCAGCACCCGCGCGTCGCGCAGAGAGGCATCGAGATCGGACGGTGCCTGTTCCAGGCGCAGTGGGTCCAGCGGCAGGGTCAGCCAGAAGGTGCTGCCTTGCTGGCTGCCGGTCTTGATGCCGAACTCGCCTTGCATGAGCATGATCAACTGCCGCGCAATCACCAGCCCCAGGTGCCCGCCCAGCGGATTGCTGGCCAGCAGGTCCTGGCTGCGCAGTTCGGTGTGCAGCAGGGCCTCGCGCTCGGCATCCGGCAGCGGCTCGCCGCTGTCCTGCACGGCGATCCGCAGGCGCGGCTGGCCAGCGCGCTGATCCAGCGCCACCACCAGCAGCACTTCGCCCTGTTCGGTCTTGCGCAGCGCATTGTCGAGCAGGCTGAGCAGGGCCTGGCGCAAGCGCGTCGGGTCGCCGCTGATGACCCGCGGCACCTGCGGCTGGGTGAAGCTGATGAGCTCGACGTTCTGCTGCTCGGCCTTGGCGCGGAAGATACTCAGGCAGTCTTCGATCAGGGCGTTGAGGTCGAACTGCACGTCGTCGAGCTCGATCTGTCCGGATTCGATCTTGGAGATGTCGAGGATCTCGTTGATCAGGGTCAGCAGCTCGTTACCGGCGCTGTGAATGGTCTGCACGTAGTCGCGCTGGTTGACCGACAGCGGCGTGCCCAGGAGCAATTCGGTCATGCCCAGCACGCCATTCATCGGGGTGCGGATCTCGTGGCTGAGCGAGGCGAGGAATTCCGCCTTGGCGTTGATTTCGGCGGTGCTGGCGGCCAGTTCACGGCTGGCGCTCACGCGGTCCTCGTTGATGCTGCGCAGGCGCTCGCTCAAGGCCACGTTGAGAATGGTGCCGGCGATCACGGCGAAACCCACCAGGGTGAAGATCAGCCATTGCGTCGGGGTGCGGGTCAGGCCCAGCAGGGCGGGCACCACCACCAGGGTGGCCAGATTGACCAGCAGCATACCCAGGGTAAACAGCCGCGCCGGCCGGTAGCCGGCCTGCCAGTGCCACGCCGCGATCAGCAGCATGGTCACCGAGCCCATGCCGACGAAGCCGTAGGTCATGAGGTTCATGGGCAAGGCGTCGATGAACAGCAGCAGCAGGCTGCCGACGCCGATCAGTAGTATTTCGGCATACAGCAGCCGGGTCAGCGGCAGGTGGTTGCGCGGGCTGAAAAAGCGCTGGGTGAACATCAGCCCGGCAATCACCGCCAGCAACATGGTGACGTAGGCCGCCGGCGTTTGTGCCGGGCTCCACTTGAGCAGCACCGGCGAGATCAGATTCATCAGCAGCATGCCGGTCAGCAGCAACATCAGCTGGCTGCCGGCCAACCAGAACGAGGAACTGGAACGACCGTAACCGTAGCGAATCAGGTTGTGCAGGGCGAGCATGAACAGCGCGCCGAACAGCAGGCCGAACAACATCGGCTGGCGCTGGTCGCTGGCGGCAACCACGGCTGACTCGAGGATGATGTGGGGCCTGAGCTGATGCTCCGACACCATGCGCACGTAAACGTCGAGCGGCTTCTGGCTGATCGGCAGCGGCAAAAGGCGGTCGGTGCTGGTGGGGAAGGGGTCGCCGGCAGCATGGGTGCTGCCTGCCTGGGTCTGGCGGACTACCAGGTCGCCGTCGAGCACATAGAGATCGAGCTTGTCGAGGTCCGGTGCATAGATGCGCAGCAATTGCTGGTCGTTGCCCGGCGCCAGATGGTAGTGCAACCACAACGCCTCATCGGGCCGCGCTGCGTTCAGGTCGCGCAATTCGATAGGGCTGAATTCGTTTTGATAGCGTTGCGAACGGACATCGCCGAGCTGCAGGTTGGCCTCCCCATCGAGCAATACCGACCAGCCGCTGCTTTGTTCGGCCTGTGCCGAGCAGAGGCAGAGCAGGGCCAGCAAGCTGACGATTAGGGTGATGGCGTTCCTGGGCCTGCGCACGGCGAAATCCCTTCGTGAGTGAATGCCTTTTGTAACTATGCGCGGCGCTTCAAGCGCATGGCAAGTGCACTATAGCGCCTGTCCGGTGCCGTGGCGCAGGGCGCGAGCGGTTGAGCGCGCGCCCCGAGCCGCGTCAGGCGTCTACAGCGAATCTTCACCACGCTCGCGAGCGATTGCCCGGTAGCCGATGTCGTTGCGGTAGAAGCACCCAGTCCAATCGATTTTCCCTGCCAATTCATAGGCTTGTGCTTGAGCATCGGCGACGCTGCGGCCCAGTGCCGTGGCGCAGAGCACGCGGCCACCGGCGGTGACTACCTGGCCATCGACCAATGCGGTGCCCGCGTGGAAGACTTTGCCTTCCAGACTGGCGGCAGCGTCAAGGCCGCTGATCGCGGCGCCCTTGGCGTAATCGCCCGGGTAACCGCCGGCGGCCAGGACCACGCCCAGGCTCGGCCGCGGGTCCCACTGCGCTTCGACCTTGTCCAGCGCTTGCGCCAGCGCAGCCTCGACCAGCAACACCAGGCTCGACTGCAAGCGCAGCATCACCGGCTGGGTTTCCGGGTCGCCGAAGCGGCAGTTGAACTCGATGACCTTCGGGTTGCCAGCCTTGTCGATCATCAGGCCCGCGTACAGGAAACCGGTGTAGACATTGCCTTCATCGGCCATGCCGCGCACGGTCGGCCAGATCACCAGGTCCATCACACGCTGATGGACGTCGGCGGTGACCACGGGCGCCGGGGAGTATGCACCCATGCCGCCGGTGTTCGGGCCGCTGTCGCCATTGCCGACGCGCTTGTGGTCCTGGCTGGTGGCCATGGGCAGGACGTTCTTGCCGTCGACCATGACGATGAAGCTTGCTTCTTCGCCATCGAGGAACTCTTCGATGACCACGCGCGAACCGGCATCACCGAAGGCGTTGCCGGCGAGCATGTCGCGCACGGCGTCTTCGGCTTCGCCAAGGGTCATGGCGACGATCACGCCTTTGCCAGCGGCCAGGCCATCGGCCTTGATGACGATCGGCGCGCCCTTTTCCCGCAGATAGGCCAGTGCCGGCTCGATCTCGGTGAAGTTCTGGTAGTCGGCAGTCGGGATCTTGTGGCGCGCCAGAAAGTCCTTGGTGAAGGCTTTCGAGCCCTCCAGCTGGGCCGCGCCGGCGGTGGGGCCGAAGCAGTCCAGTCCACGGCTGCGGAACAGGTCGACGACGCCGGCCACCAAGGGCACTTCCGGACCGACGATGGTCAGTGCGACGTTCTTCTCGGCGAAGTCGGCCAGTTGTTCCAGCGCGAGCACGTCGATGGCGACGTTTTCGCATTTCGCCTCAATGGCGGTACCGGCGTTGCCGGGGGCGACGAAGACTTTCTCGACCCGTGGATCCTGAGCGACTTTCCAGGCCAGGGCGTGTTCACGTCCGCCGCTGCCGATGATCAATACGTTCATTGCAAAACCTCGATGACGCTGAATTCTATGAAAGGCCATCGGGGGCAAGCCCCCTCACTACAGGTAGCGAGGGGGCTTGCCCCCGATGACTGCACTGCCGTATCAGTGGCGGAAGTGGCGCATGCCGGTGAACACCATGGCGATGCCGGCTTCATCAGCCGCTGCAATCACCTCGGCATCACGCATCGAACCGCCAGGCTGGATCACCGCAGTGATACCCACTTTAGCCGCATTATCGATACCGTCGCGGAACGGGAAGAAGGCATCCGACGCCATGACCGCGCCCTGTACCTGCAAGCCGGCGTGTTCGGCCTTGATGGCGGCGATGCGCGCGGAGTTGACGCGGCTCATCTGGCCGGCACCGACACCGATGGTCTGACGGTTCTTGGCGTAGACGATGGCGTTGGACTTGACGTACTTGGCCACTTTCCAGGCGAAGATCAGGTCGTGGATCTCTTTCTCGGACGGCGCACGTCGAGTGACGATCTTCAGGTCATCGGCGCTGATCATGCCGATATCACGGCTCTGTACCAGCAAACCACCATTGACGCGCTTGTAGTCCCAGGCCGCGGCGCGATCCTGCGACCACTCACCGCACACCAGCAGGCGCACGTTGGCTTTGGCGGCGACCACGGCGCGGGCCGCTTCGCTGACGCTCGGGGCGATGATCACTTCGACGAACTGACGCTCGACGATGGCCTTGGCGGTCTCGGCGTCCAACTCACGGTTGAAGGCGATGATGCCGCCGAACGCAGACTCGGTGTCGGTGGCGTAGGCCAGCTCGTACGCCTGGCGGATGCCGCCCTCGGCATCCGGGCAGACTGCCACGCCGCACGGGTTGGCGTGCTTGACGATCACGCAGGCCGGCTTGACGAAGCTCTTCACGCATTCCAGCGCCGCGTCGGTATCGGCGACGTTGTTGTAGGACAATTCCTTGCCCTGCAGCTGGGTGGCGGTGGCGATGCCGACTTCGGCCGGCTTCGCTTCAACATAGAACGCCGCGCTTTGGTGCGGGTTCTCGCCGTAGCGCATTTCCTGGGCCTTGACGAACTGGCTGTTGAAGGTGCGCGGGAACTCGCTGCGGCCTTCAGTGCTCAGGGTCTCGGCGGTCTGGTTCACGGTGCCCATGTAGTTGGCGATCATGCCGTCATAGGCTGCGGTGTGTTCGAAGGCCTTGAGCATCAGGTCGAAACGCTGTGCGTAAGTCAGACCACCGGCTTTCAGGCTGCTCAGGACGTCGGCGTAGTCACTGGCGTTGACCACGATGGCCACGTCTTTGTGGTTCTTGGCCGCCGAGCGGACCATGGTCGGGCCACCGATGTCGATGTTCTCGATGGCGGTCGGCAGATCGCAGCCCGGCTTGGAGATGGTGGCTTCGAACGGGTACAGGTTGACCGCGACCAGATCGATCGGCTTGATGCCGTGCTCGCTCATGATGGCGTCGTCGGTGCCGCGGCGGCCGAGGATACCGCCGTGGATTTTCGGGTGCAGGGTCTTGACCCGGCCGTCCATCATTTCCGCGAAGCCGGTGTAGTCCGCCACTTCCACTGCGGCGACGCCGTTGTCGCGCAGCAGTTTGAAGGTGCCGCCGGTGGACAGGATCTCGACGCCGAGGCTTTCCAGTTCGCGGGCGAACTCGAGAATCCCGGTCTTGTCGGAAACGCTGATCAAGGCGCGGCGGATCGGCAGGCGGGTGGTCTGGTCGGTCATTTCAGTTTCCATTTAAAGCAGGGAAAGTCAGCAAAAAAGGCGAGCTCATCACGAGTCGCCTTTTCTGGTTTGAATGCATGCTTAAAGCAGATCGTACTGTTTGAGCTTCTTGCGCAAGGTGCCGCGATTGAGGCCGAGCATTTCGCTGGCCTTGGTCTGGTTGCCCTTGACGTAGTTCATCACGCTTTCGAGCAACGGGGCTTCGACTTCGGAGAGCACGAGGTTGTACACGTCCGTGACGGCTGCGCCTTCTAGGTGCGCGAAATAATTGTGCAGCGCCTTCTCGACACTGCCGCGAAGGGTCTGACCCTCTTCGCTAGGCGTGTTGAGGTGCTGTTTCAAATTGACGTTGTCGCTCACGGGTGTTGTTCCACTCACTAATGTCTCGGTCATCATGGTCATGCGGCCACCCCATTTCCGTCCCTTGTCGCCAGGCTCTGGTGATGCTCGCTGAAAAACGCGCGAACATTGGCCCTTTGTGCCGCCGTATCGTCCAACGTGTTGAAGTGACTACGGAACTCCCGGGCGCCTGGCAGGGTAGCCAGGTACCAGCCGACGTGCTTGCGGGCGATACGCACGCCCATCACGTCACCGTAGAACTCATGCAGCGCGGCCAGGTGCTCTAGCAGGATGCATTCCACTTCACTCAGTTGCGGCGCCGGCAGCTTTTCGCCAGTACGCAGATAGTGCTCTATTTCTCGAAAAATCCAGGGTCGCCCCTGAGCGGCCCGGCCGATCAGCACACCGTCGGCACCGGTCGCGTGCAGCACGTGGCGGGCCTTTTCAGGTGAATCGATATCGCCGTTGGCAAAGACCGGGATCGACACCGCCTGCTTGATGGCGGCGATGGTGTCGTACTCGGCTTCGCCGGTGTACAGGTCGGCACGTGTGCGGCCATGCACGGCCAGCGCGGTGATACCCGCCTGCTCGGCGATTCTGGCCACGGTGAGGCCGTTCTTGTTGTCCCGGTCCCAGCCTGTGCGAATCTTCAAGGTCACCGGTACATCCACGGCGGCAACCACGGCCTGGAGAATTTCCTCCACCAGGGCTTCGTCCTTGAGCAGCGCAGAACCTGCCGCCTTGTTGCACACCTTCTTGGCCGGGCAACCCATGTTGATATCGATGATCTGCGCACCCAGTTCGACATTGGCCCGGGCCGCCGCCGCCAGCATCTGCGCGTCGCCACCGGCGATCTGAACCGAGCGGGGCTCGGGATCGCCATCGTGGATCATGCGCAGACGCGACTTGCGGGTGTTCCACAGGCTCATGTCACTGCTGACCATTTCCGAAACCACCAGGCCCGCGCCCAGTCGTCGGCAAAGCTGACGAAAGGGCTGGTCCGTGACCCCGGCCATGGGGGCCAGGATCAAACCATTGCTGACTGTGTATGGGCCGATGCGTACCGCCGACATTGGGTCTTCCCTGTTGTGGGGCAGGATCAGGAGAGTTCGAAAAAGGGTTGGCATAATACCCGCTCTCGATGACTGGATAAAGATCGATTTGGATAAAATCTGAACAGTTATTTGCTTATGCCGAGCCGTTCGAGGGTGCGCGGGCTATTCCGGCGACTGGAAGCTCAGGCTGTAATTCACTGCCTTGCTGCCTGGATCGAGGATGTCGAGGGCAATGTGGATCGGCGTTTGCGGCGGCATGTCGGTCTGCCCGGCCAGGTCGCCGCTCAGGTATTCGCTGGGCTTGAAGCGACGACTGGCGATCAGCTTGCCGTCGAGGTCGGCAAAGCGCAGTTCCAGCAGCGGGAAGGGCTGCGAGAAAGGCGCGCGGTTGTAGATGATCGCGTCGACGATCAGCGCGCCGCTGAACTGCGGATGGCTGCGCACCACCAGATTGCTGCTCTTGATCAGGGCAATATCGACCTTGGAGGGCACCGTGCAGCCCACTACCGGGCACAATTGCTGGAACCACGGGCGATAGGCGTCCTGGCGGGCCAGCTCATCGAAGTGGTAGGCGACGTACTGGCCCGCCAGCGTCAGTGCCGCGAGCAGTGCCAGGAAGCTCCAGAGCAGGCGCTTGCCCCATGAGCTATGGGATTTCTGCCATTGCAGTTCGAGCGGGTCTTCGGACAGGTCGGGCAGGTTGGCGTCGCGCATCCGCGGTTCGGCGCGGCGGGCCTTGGCGGCGGGCTTGAGCGGGGCGGCATCGACCCGGCGCAGGCTTTCGTCGGCGGCTTCGATGGCCGAGCGGCGTTGGCGCCTGTCATGGAGCGGGGCGCGGCGGTCGATATCGTCGAATTCGTCTTCAAGACGACTGAGGGACGGTTCGGCGCGGTCCTCCTCGTCGTCTACCTGCTCGTGGATGAGCGGCGCCAGGGGCCCATCGACTAGCGGCGCCGGGGTGTGGGCCTCGCCTGGCAGGTAATGGTAGGCCGCCGGCTCCCCATCCCGCTCCGCGCGCAGCCCCTCATGTGCAAGCGGGCTTTGCTCGCGAAGCGCTTGCGCGTCGTCTTGCTGCTCGCCAAGCCGCGGCTCGGTCAGCGGATGGTCGTCATCATCGAAGTTGTTGTGGGCCGCTGACGGCTCGTCGCGGCTGGCGCTGAGCTGGTCATCGCGCCCCGATTGCTCAGGGTGGCCGGGGCGTGGTGTGAAGCGTTGCTCCAGGCGGGCCAGTTCGTTGTCGAGGTCGAGGTGTTCGAGGTCGATTTCCGCTGCAGCGGCCCAGCGGCGTTGGCTGATGGGCTCGACCCGGCGATAAGCGGGGGCTTCTGTGGCTGCGGCGGTTGTGTCGGGTGCGGTTTCAGGAGCGGGCTCTACGCTGGGCACGCTAGGCGGCACCTCGCCGAACAAGGCGGCCGCCGACTGCCCCGTGCTCTTCTCCAGCAACTGCCGCGCCGCGTTGAACACCTGCAGGCACGAACCGCAGCGCACCGCACCGCGCGCCGCGCTCAGCTGGTGATAGCTGACGCGAAAGCTGGTCTGGCAATGTGGGCACTGGGTGACGAAACTCTCGGTCATGCGCGGGTCCGGGCGGTGAGCGGTGCTCTGGCGGTGGAGAGCGGTATCTTAAGAGGTCTCAGCGGCGGCGACCACTGATGCGTACCCAGCCATCGCGGTTGGCGATCGGATCGAGGTCGAAATCCGCGGCGTAGGCGGCGGCGACTTCTTCGCCTTGTTCGGCCAGGATGCCCGACAACGCGAGGCGGCCACCGGGTTTGACCAGCGTCGACAACTGCGGCGCCAGGCTGACCAGCGGTCCGGCGAGGATGTTGGCGACCAGTACATCGGCTTGCTGCGCCGGCAGGTCTTCAGGCAGGTACAGAGGGAACGACGCCTCGGCAATGCCGTTGCGTCCGGCGTTGTCGCGGGAGGCTTCCAGCGCCTGCACGTCGATGTCGGTGCCGACCGCCTGCTTGGCGCCCAGCAGCAGCGCGGCGATGGCCAGGATGCCCGAGCCGCAGCCGAAATCCAGCACTTCGCAGTTTTGCAGCGGCTGGCCGTCGAGCCATTCAAGGCATAAGGCGGTGGTCGGATGGGTGCCGGTGCCGAACGCCAGACCCGGGTCGAGCAGCAGGTTCACCGCGTCGGGCTCGGGTGCCTCCAGCCAGCTCGGCACGATCCACAGGCGCTGGCCAAAACGTATCGGGTGGAAGTTGTCCATCCAGGTGCGTTCCCAGTCCTGATCCTCGATGACTTCAGCGTGATGCTCGGGCAACTCGGCGTCGGTCAGCAGTCGCAGGTGGGCGAACACTGCGGCGGCGTCGGTATCGGCTTCGAACAAGGCGAGCAGATGGGTGTGGGTCCACAGCGGTGTGGTGTTGAGTTCGGGCTCGAAGATCGGCTGGTCTTGCGCGTCCATGAAAGTGACCGACACCGCGCCGACTTCCAGCAGGGCATCTTCATAGGTTTCGGCTTGTTCTGGGCTGATGGCCAGACGGACTTGCAGCCAGGGCATGGCGGGTACCTTTGATCTTGAGCGAAACGGCGCAGTTTACGCGAGCGCGGGGAGTGTAGCGAGGGGGCTTGCCCCCGACAGGCATTGTCAAGCTGTCAGATCTGTGAGTATCCGGCAGTCGGGTGGCTATGCAGGATGGTTGACCTCCCGATGCCAGAGCAACATGAACATGAAATCCAGGATAGATCGGCGATATTTGCTGCAGTGTGATGGTCAGGGTTCGGTGCTTTTGTCTCGTTCGCGATCCTGGCGCTCTTATGGAGCGTTCGGTGATGCGGCGTTCATGCCTGGAGGGCTGGGATATAACGGGATTTGGCGGGAGGGCATGGCCAATGGTTATCTTCTGGGTGATGGCCATCGACTCTATATTCCGGCGCTTCGGCGATTCAGCGGTGCTGACTCGATGAGTCCATTCGGGCCAGGCGGATTGAATGGGTATATGTACTGCGCCGCCGATCCGATCAATTTCGTTGATCCAAGCGGGAAAATCAGATTGTTGTCTGTGTACTCTCTGGCAGCTGACGTTGCGGGGCTGGCGCCTACGCCAACAATTGGGAAAGGCGCCGTACGGCGGTTGTCATTTTCAAACACGCTGGGGAAGCTGCCATTTAGGCCAGGCCAGGCCAGGAGAAGGCAATAGACACTTTCAAGGTCAGGGCTCGGCAAGTGGGAAGGGGTAAATGGAAAGAACTCCGGGCAGCCTTCGAGGATGTCCAGTTGGTCATGGGCGACGGGCAGTTGACCCAGAATCAGCGACGGCTATCGTTGAGTCATCTAGATCAGAATGCCGGGCCGCAACTGAAGCGTATTTTTTCCCATAATCGACCTGCGGATGGCCGTCCATGGGGGCAGTCCTACTCTGGCGAGATTGTCGATGACGACACCTTCGCCTTGCGAGTGCTTGAGGTCGAGCGGGACAGACTGCGAACGGCTGGGGTCGACGTTCACGTGGTTCGCTATTTGTACGAAAAAAAACCGGCGCCTAAGCGCCGGTTCGTCATGCGTCGATACTAATCACTTCTCGCTAGCCAGCTTGTGTTCCAGGTATTGAATATTCACACCACCCTCACAACGCGAGGCGGCCACCGGGTTTGACCAGCGTCGACAACTGCGGCGCCAGGCTGACCAGCGGTCCGGCGAGGATGTTGGCGACCAGTACATCGGCTTGCTGCGCCGGCAGGTCTTCAGGCAGGTACAGAGGGAACGACGCCTCGGCGATGCCGTTGCGTCCGGCGTTGTCGCGGGAGGCTTCCAGCGCCTGCACGTCGATGTCGGTGCCGACCGCCTGCTTGGCGCCCAGCAGCAGCGCGGCGATGGCCAGGATGCCCGAGCCGCAGCCGAAATCCAGTACTTCGCAGTCTTGCAGCGGCTGGCCGTCGAGCCATTCCAGGCACAAGGCGGTGGTCGGATGGGTGCCGGTGCCGAACGCCAGACCCGGGTCGAGCAGCAGGTTCTCCGCGTCGGGCTCGGGTGCCTCCAGCCAGCTCGGCACGATCCACAGGCGCTGGCCAAAACGTATCGGGTGGAAGTTGTCCATCCAGGTGCGTTCCCAGTCCTGATCCTCGATGACTTCAGCGTGATGCTCGGGCAACTCGGCGTCGGTCAGCAGTCGCAGGTGGGCGAACACTGCGGCGGCGTCGGTATCGGCTTCGAACAAGGCGAGCAGATGGGTGTGGGTCCACAGCGGTGTGGTGTTGAGTTCGGGCTCGAAGATCGGCTGGTCTTGCGCGTCCATGAAGGTGACCGACACCGCGCCGACTTCCAGCAGGGCATCTTCATAGGTTTCGGCTTATTCTGGGCTGATGGCCAGACGGACTTGCAGCCAGGGCATGGCGGGTACCTTTGATCTTGAGCGAAACGGCGCAGTTTACGCGAGCGCGGGGAGTGTAGTGAGGGGGCTTGCCCCCGACAGGCATTGTCAAGCTATCAGATCTGTGAGTGTCGGCCGGTGATATGGGTGTGCAGGATGGATCATCTATTCCAGCGCCAGGTATCACGGATATGAAAACCATGATTGGTCGGCCGTATTTGTTGCAATGTGATGGTGAGCAGTCAGTGCTTTCCAGTGGTTCTGGGTTACGGCGCGCATATGTCTGCTTTGGTTGGAGTCCTTTCGGCGCAGCGCTACAGCTTGGGTTCAATGGCGTTTTGCAGGAATCGGCAGGCGGGTATCTTTTGGGGAATGGCTATCGATTATATTCGCCTGTGTTGGCGCGGTTTGTGGGGCCAGACAGCTTGAGTCCTTTCGGGGATGGCGGAATCAACAGTTATATGTACTGCGGTGCAGATCCCATTAATAAGCAAGATAAGAGCGGGCATTTTCCGGTTCCGGCAGGACGAATTCGGCGATCTAAGAGCTTGCCAAGTCTCTTCGCTAGGGCTCTGCCTGACCCCAAGGTCGTCAAGGCCACTAAGACAAGTCTTGCATCAAGCTCGCGGAAAGCGTCATCGGCGATGGCTCACCTAAATGACGTTGAGAGATGGAGTGTGCTGCGCGACTCGTTCAGGAAATTTGAAAATGTTCCAGAAAAAACGCTACAAGGCCCTTACGTTATCAGGGAATTAGTTGATGAGCGTGCCGGTATCCAGTCCGCTTTTGGTGACATGTTCCCAAATTACAACATCAGAACTGGTCTGCACAAATCAGCCACTTTTCAGATTGGGTTTGTGGGTAACGACACGTTTGCGCTGCATGTATTGCTGCAAGAAATGAATAAGGCGAAGCCTCTGAAGAGGAATATGAACTCTATCCGCAGATCATCCTTTTGAGCGGGCGTCCATGCGGCGGCTTGACGATCATGTGGATGTTGATGGCGACGCCCTTGTAGTCGATCTGAACAGCTTGAGGGCAGTGAGAGAGAGAGCGGGGGCTCACATCTTTCGAAATTTGTACGAAAAAAAACCGGCGCCTAAGCGCCGGTTCGTCATGCGTCGATACTAATCACTTCTCGCTAGCCAGCTTGTGTTCCAGGTAGTGAATATTCACACCACCCTCACAGAAGCCTTTGTCGCGAACCAGATCCCGGTGCAGCGGGATGTTGGTCTTGATGCCGTCGACCACGATTTCGTCCAGCGCATTGCGCATGCGCGCCATGGCTTCGTCACGGTCTTTGCCGTAGGTGATCAGCTTGCCGATCAACGAGTCGTAGTTGGGCGGGACCGCATAGCCACTGTACAGGTGCGAATCGACGCGAACGCCGTTGCCGCCTGGGGCGTGGAAGTGCTTGACCGTGCCTGGGCTGGGGATGAAGGTACGCGGGTCTTCGGCGTTGATCCGGCACTCTAGCGAGTGACCACGGATGACGACGTCTTCCTGGGTATACGACAGCTTGTTGCCAGCGGCGATGCTGAGCATCTCCTTGACGATGTCGATACCGGTGACCATTTCCGACACCGGGTGTTCGACCTGGACGCGGGTGTTCATTTCGATGAAATAGAACCGGCCGTTTTCGTACAGGAACTCGAAGGTGCCAGCGCCGCGGTAACCGATCTCGATGCACGCCTTGACGCAGCGGGCGAAGACTTCCTGGCGCGCGGTCTCGTCGATGCCCGGTGCCGGCGCTTCTTCGAGAACCTTCTGGTGGCGACGCTGCAGCGAGCAGTCACGGTCGCCCAGATGGATGGCGTGGCCCTGGCCGTCGGATAGCACTTGCACTTCGACGTGGCGAGGGTTGGTGAGGAATTTTTCCAGATAGACCATCGGGTTGCCGAACGCGGCACCGGCTTCGGTGCGGGTCAGCTTGGCCGAGGCGATCAGGTCTTCTTCCTTGTGCACCACGCGCATACCGCGACCACCGCCGCCGCCAGCGGCCTTGATGATCACCGGGTAGCCGACTTCACGGCCGATGCGCAGGGCGGTTTCTTCGTCTTCGGGCAATGGGCCGTCGGAACCTGGAACGGTCGGTACGCCCGCGGCGATCATGGCGTGCTTGGCCGAGACCTTGTCGCCCATCAGGCGAATGGTGTCGGCTTTCGGGCCGATGAACGCGAAGCCAGAGTTTTCCACCTGTTCGGCGAAGTCGGCGTTTTCCGCGAGGAAGCCGTAGCCTGGGTGGATCGCCGTGGCGCCGGTCACTTCGGCGGCCGCGATGATGGCCGGGATGTGCAGGTACGACAGGTTGGCAGGCGCCGGGCCGATGCACACGGACTCGTCGGCCAGGCCCAGGTGCATCAATTCCTTGTCGGCCTTGGAGTAGACGGCGACGGTCTTGATGCCCAGCTCTTTGCACGCACGCAGGATTCGCAGAGCGATCTCACCGCGGTTGGCGATCAGTACTTTTTCCAGCATTGCTGCCTTCTCCTTATGGAGCTGCGCCGTTGAGCCGCAGCGGCATGGGTCAAACGATGGTGAAGAGAGGCTGGTCGTATTCAACCGGCTGGCCGTCTTCCACGAGGATCGATTCGATCACACCGCTGGTTTCAGCTTCGATGTGGTTCATCATCTTCATCGCTTCGACGATGCACAGGGTGTCGCCTTTCTTCACGGTCTGGCCGACTTCAACGAAGGCTGGCGAGGCTGGGGAAGATTTGCGGTAGAAGGTACCGACCATTGGCGAGCGCGCCACGGTGCCATTCAGTTTTGGCGCGGCAGGAGCTTCGGCGGCGGCCGGTGCGGCAGCGGCAACCGGCGCGGCGGCAGGTGCTGGCATCGGAGCTGGGGCGTAATACTGCTGGGCTGGGGTCTTGCTGTGGCGGCTGATCCGTACGGATTCTTCGCCTTCCTTGATTTCCAGCTCGTCGATGCCGGATTCTTCCAGCAGCTCGATCAATTTTTTGACTTTACGAATATCCATTAATCATCAACTCCCAAGGGTCGGTCAGGGGCGTGGTGTGTTCTGCCTGGGCGTCCCGGCGTGCCAGCGGCTTGGGCTGGCGCCAGGGGCGCGGATCACGGTGCAGCCTGTGAAGGCCGTGGCCGTGACAGCGGAAATCGTTGTATGTGCACACGGTTGAAAAAAAGCACATCGAAGAGTGGGATGCTCAGCAATCGCGACGCGTCACGTCCCTGATTGCCGGGCAGTGAAAAAACTGCCAGTGCGCAGCGGCTCGAAGCGTCAACAACCTTGCCATTCGCTACCCCTTCTCGTGTTCGTCTGTGTGGTGCGCGGCGACTATGCCGCAAAGCACTGCCAACTGTCCAGTTAAGCACAATAGCCTGCACGTTGAGCGATGATTGCGCAAAGTGCGTGACTATATGGGTGGATTCGGTCACGTCCTTGGCTGGCGGCCCCTGTTTGAGGCGGTTGCGCGCTTTTGCAGCGCGGAGGTACGGACGGTAATCAGCGAGGCAGTTTGGCGAGAAAACTTTTCGCATCTATTTCGCCGACGATGCGCGACGTTGTCGATTCCTGACCCTGAGCATCGAAAAACAGCAGGGCGGGAGGGCCGAACAGCTTGTAGCGATCGAGGAGTGCCCGTTGTTCGGCGTTGCTGTCGGTCATGTCCAAGCGCACCCGCTGATAGGGTGCCAGGCCGGCGATGACCGCGGGATCGGTCAGCACTTCGTGTTCGATGACCTTGCAGCTGATGCACCAGTCGGCGTACCAATCCAGCACCAGCGGCCGCCCGGCGGCTTTGGCCGCAGCGAGGGCGCTGTCGAGTTCCGAGCTGCTGGTGATGGTCTGCCAATTGCTGCCGGCCGGCTGGGCCGCACCGCCGCTCGCCAGTGTCGCACCGGCACTGCCCAGTGGCTTGAATGGATCGCTCTGGCCGCTGAAGGCGCCGAACCAGCAGGCCAGGGCGTAGCTCAACAGCAACAGACCGCCCAATTGTGCGATGCGCTGGCGCGGGGTTTTGAAACCGAACTCCAGCGCGCCGAGGAACAGCCCGACTCCCGCCGCCAGCAGCCCCACCAGCAGCAGGGTGATCGGGCCTGGCAGTACGCGGCTCAGCAAGCCCACCGACACCGCCAGCAGCAGCACGCCGATGGCGTTCTTGACCGAGAGCATCCAGGCACCGCTTTTCGGCAGCCAGGCCGCGCCGCCGGTGGCCACCACCACCAGCGGCACGCCCATGCCGACCCCGAGGGCGAACAGTTTCAAGGCGCCGCCCAGCACATCGCCGCTGGCGCTGATATACACCAGTGCGCCCGCCAGCGGCACCGAGACACAGGGCGAGACCAGCAGGCTGGAGACCACGCCCAGCACGGCGGCGCCCCACAGCGATCCGCCTTGAGTGTTATCAGCGATGCGCTCCAGGCGGCTGCTCAGCGCCTGGGGCAGCTTGAGTTCGAAGGCGCCGAACATGGCGACGGCGAACACCGCGAAAATCAGCGCGAACGGCACCAGCACCCAGGCCGACTGCAGGCGCGCCTGCAGGTTGAACTGCGCGCCGAACAAGCCCATCAAGGCGCCCAGCACGGCGAAGCAGGCTGCCATCGGCAGAGCATAGGCGAGGGACAACGCGAAGCCGCGCAGGCCGCTGACCTGGTCGCGCAGGACGATGCTGGAAACGATCGGCAGCATCGGCAGCACGCAAGGGGTGAAGGTCAGGCCGATACCGGCCAGCAGATACAGCAGCAGTTCGTGCCAGCTCCAGCCTGCGGGAGCGGTCAGGCTGGCGGCGTTGCTGGCGCTGGCCGGTGGAGTGCTCACCCCGCCCTTGCCGTCGACGCTCAGACGCTGGGTTTCCGGCGGGTAGCACAGGCCCTTGTCGGCGCAGCCCTGATAGGTCACCACCAGGGTGAAGGGCCCTTGCGCGCTGGCCGGGCGGGGCAGGGTGACGTCGATGATGCCGTGGTACACCTCCACATCGCCGAAGTAGTCATCGTGCTTCTTCTCGCCGGCTGGCAGTTGCGCGGCGCCCAGGCCGATGTCCGCAGGCTCGGTGCGGAACTGAAAGCGATGCCGGTACAGGTAATAACCATCGGCGGGGATGAAGCGCAGGGTCAGGTGATCCGCCGTGCTTTCGCGCAGCTCCAGCCGAAAGGCTTCGCGCACCGGCAGAAAATCGCTGCTGTTGTTCAGCGATGAGGCACCGAGTACCGAGGTCGGGCGGCTGTCGAGCAGGCCTTCGCCCACGGCAGGCAGAGCGAAGGCGAGGAGAAGAAGGAAGAACAGGCGGCGCATGGCGGTCTCGCAAAGCAGTAGAACGCCCATCATAACCAACCCGGGATTATGTGGCTGTTAACTAAGCTTCATCGGCACGACGCTGATGTGTCGAGGACGGCTCAAACCACCCGCACCACCTGATTGCGCCCGGCGCGCTTGGCGCTGTACAGCGCCTCATCGGCCATGGCCGCCATCATCAGGCTGTCGAGGCGTTCATTGAACTGCACGACGCCGGCGCTGAAGGTGCACGAGAGGTCCTGAGGCTGCGCCGGGTAATGGATCTCGGCAAAGCGCTCGCGGATATCGTCGAGCACACCGCAAGCGGCGTCGAGATCGGTATCGGGCATCACGATGGCGAACTCTTCGCCGCCATAGCGGCCAATGAAGTCGGTCTTGCGCAAGCGCTGCTTGAGTAACAGCGCCAGGCTCTTGATCACTCGATCGCCCATGGGGTGGCCATGACCGTCGTTGACTTTCTTGAAGTGGTCGATATCGAGCATGGCGAAGCTCAAGGGCTTGCGTTCGCGCACCGCGCGGTAGCTGCAATCTTCGAGCAGCTGCAGGATATGGGTGTGGTTGTACAGCCCGGTCAGGCTGTCACGCACCATCCGCGCCTTGAGATGGCGCGCGCGGGCGGCGCGGTTGCGCACCGTGGTGATCAAGTGCCGCGAGCGGATCGGCTTGGTGAGGAAGTCGTCGCCGCCCTCGCTCATGGCGTCCAGCTGTTTGTCCAGGTCGTCTTCGGCCGACAGGTAGATGATCGGCACGCTGACGTAGCGATCGTTGTGGCGGATGACCTTGGCCAGCTCGGTGCCGGTGCAGGTGGGCATGTACATGTCGAGGATGATCAGGTCGGGCTGGAAGTCCGCCAGCTCGGCCATGGTCTGAATCGGGTCGGTCAAGGTGCGGGTGACGATGCCGGCGCCGTTGAGCAAGCGCTCGGTGTGCATGGCCTGGGCGCGGGAGTCGTCGATGACCAGCACTTTATAAGGCTCGTACTGCGCCACCGAGGTCAGGGTTTCGATTTTTTCCAGCAGGCTCGAGGCTTCCAGGGCGCCGGTCAGGAACTCCTGGCCACCGGCACGCACGGCGGCCAGGCGGGTGGGCGTGTCGGTTTCGTGCAGGCTGAAAAACAGCAATGGCAGTTTGTCCTCGAGGCCCTGCTGGACCTGCGCCGCCAACTGCAAACCGCGACCCACGCCACCGAAATCGACATCCATGACGATCGCCGACGGCAGGCGCTCGGCGATGGTCGCCAAAAATGCCGTCGGCGTCGCCAGTGCTTGGGCGCTGAGCCCGAAGAACTCCAGCTGGCGCGCCAGGCGCTCGGCGCGCTCGGCATCTTCGAGCAGCACGAACAGCGGCTTGCGCAGTGGCGGCAATGGCGTGTCGTCGAGCTGATCACCTTGGCGCAGGCCGGTGCGCGACAGCCGTTGCATCAGCCGATTGAGCTCGCTGATCAACTCGCTGCTGAGCCGGCCGCCATTCGCCTCGACCGCTTGCAGGCAGTTGCAGATACCTGCGGCAAGCACCACGTGCTCCGGTTGCTCGAAGCGCTCGCCAAAGCGCTGCAGGCGCAGGCTGGCGTCGTACAGTTCGAGTTGGCCGCTGCTTGACCATTCGCCCAGCTGCAGGCGCTGCCAGATCTCGAGGATCTGGCGTGCCTGGTGGATGACTCGCTGAGCAAAATGCTGCCTGAGTCGATCGCGATTGGGTTCGACGGGTTCTTTCATGGCCGATTAGGTATCTGGATGATCGAACGACTTGGGATGGTGGCTCTATGCTAGCACTTCTTTCTTGGGCATTCCGTGTCACACGTCACTTTGTAACCTGATTTTAATTATTCAATCCATGACCAGTCAGTCGGGTATGTCCGATGGTCCGCTTGATTTATAGTGCACGACTGCTGTGGTACGGCTGTCGCGCCTGCATGGCTTGCGCGTCGCAGTGGGGGCAACAATGTTCGCTGCGCTAAGGCACCCTGCGGGTACATGGCGGTCGAACCCCATGAACTCGGCGATTGAAAGGATAAAAACGATGCTGGACTGGAAAAACCGCACGGACAAGGGCGAGGCGCGCACTAGCGCCAGCACACCAGGCACCTCTCGCGGCGGGTACTGGAAGACCCTGTTTCTGAGTCGTGCCCTGCTGTCGCTGGTGGCGGTGTACCTGATCGTCACCGGCCTGCTTGGCTGGTACTGGAGCCAGGAGCCCGCGCTGTTCCCGGTCCAGCAGGATGCTCAGGCTGCCGCCCAGCGCGACGGCCGGCAGATGGTGGTGGGCTACACCACGGTCGAAACCCTCAAGGAAGTCGCCGGCACCTTGCTTGACAAGCCGGGCGGTTACCTGTCCAACGATCGCTTCCCGCCGGGTGTATGGCTCGACAATATCCCGAGCTGGGAATTTGGCGTACTGGTCCAGGTGCGCGACATGAGCCGGGCGCTGCGCAAGGATTTCGCGCGCTCGCAGTCGCAGTCGGCAGAAGATGCGGATCTGGCCCAGGCCGAGCCGCGCTTCAACTTCGACAACCGCAGCTGGATGTGGCCATCCAGCGAGTCCGAATTCCAGCAGGGCATCAACTCCCTGAGCCGCTATCAGGCGCGGCTGTCCGATCCGGCGCAGAAGAACGCCCTGTTCTATGCCCGTGCCGACAACCTCAACAACTGGCTGGGTGATGTCGGTACGCGCCTGGGCTCGTTGTCCCAGCGCCTGTCGGCCAGTGTCGGCCGGGTCAAGCTCAACCGTCCGTTGCAGACCGATGTGCAACTGGCGCCGGGCGAAGTGCCGCAGGTCGACGAGTCGGTGGAAGAAACCCCATGGCTGCAGATCGACAACGTGTTTTATGAAGCGCGCGGTCAGGCCTGGGCGCTGTCCCACCTGCTGCGTGCGGTCGAGGTCGACTTCGCCGACGTACTGGCCAAGAAGAACGCCACGGTCAGCGTGCGCCAGATCATTCGCGAGCTGGAGGCCTCCCAGGAGCCAGTCTGGAGCCCGATGATCCTCAATGGCAGCGGCTTCGGCATCCTCGCCAACCACTCGCTGGTCATGGCCAACTACATTTCCCGCGCCAACGCCGCAGTCATCGACTTGCGCCAACTGCTGTCGCAGGGCTGACCGGTGGCCTGCGAGCGGGAGGCCGCCCACCGGGCCGCCTCCGACGCCGAACTGGTCGCCTGGGTCGACGAGAACGACCAGCTGCAAGGCGAGCTCGAGCGCGCCCAGTTGCGCGAGCGAGGCTTGATCGGCCGTGGCACCTTTATCCTGCTGTTCAATTCCGCTGGCGAGTTGTGCGTGCATCGGCGCACTTTGAGCAAGGCGATCTACCCCGGTTATTGGGACGTGGCGGCGGGCGGCATGGTCCAGGGCGACGAGAGCTACGCCGAGTCGGCGGCCCGGGAGCTTGAAGAGGAACTGGGCGTCAGCGGCGTGCCGCTCACGGCTCACGATCGCTTCCTGTTCGATCAGCGCGGCAATCGGCTCTGGTGCGCGGTATTTTCGGCGGTGTGGGATGGGCCACTGCGCTTGCAGCCCGAAGAGGTGCTGGAGGCCAGGTTCATGCCAGTGCAGCAGGCGTTGGCCGAGAGCGAGGTCATGGATTACTGTCCGGACTCGATCGCCGCCTTGCACCGAGTGCTGGCCGAGCGCGCACTTCTGTAGCGAGGGGGCTTGCCCCCGAAAAATCCACCATCCACATCGATGTGCCAGACTCGGGCCTGTTTCGGGGGCAAGCCCCCCCGCTACAGGGAGGAGCAAGGTCGCATTTTGCCCCGACGATGGCGCATCAGCGCACTTAGCAGCGCCGACATTTGCCGTTACACTAGCGCGCCATGGTTCACCTCAGCAGAGGGGTCATTTTGGCCAAGAAAGCTTCATCCTTCGCCGCACTCGGCGGCCTGGTGTTTTCCACCGACAGCGGCCGGCATTGCCCCGACTGCCGCCAGCCCGTCGACGCCTGCACCTGCAAGCAGACCGCTATCCCCGAGGGGGATGGCATCGCCCGCGTGCGCCGCGAAAGCAAAGGCCGCGGCGGCAAGACGGTGACCACCGTGACCGGTGTGCCCCTGGCGTCGGACGCGCTCAAGGAGCTGGCGTCGACTCTCAAGCGTCGCTGCGGCACCGGCGGGGCCCTCAAGGACGGCGTGATCGAGATTCAGGGCGAACATGTCGAGCTGCTGCTGGCCGAGCTGACCAAGCTGGGCTTCAAGGCGAAGAAGTCAGGCGGCTGAGGTCGCACTTTCTAAACTTGGCGGGTGAGCCAGGGTCTACCCTGCAACGCGTCAACAATCGTCATCTTTATTTTCTACGCTGAGCGGCCCGCTGGCCGGGCAGTGATATCCGACTTCTCACAGGGGACCTAGATGTCCGTACGACGCACACGCAAAGACGATGGCAGCCAATGGACCGTGGCCGACAGCCGCAGTGTTTACGGGATTCGCCATTGGGGCGCGGGCTATTTCGCCATCAGCGAGAACGGCCGTGTCGAAGTTCGTCCCAATGGGCCGGACAGCACGCCTATCGATCTCTACGAGCAGGTTCAAGAGCTGCGTAAAAGCGGTCTTTCGCTGCCGTTGCTGGTGCGCTTCCCCGACATCCTGCAAGACCGCGTGCGCCAGCTGACTGGTGCCTTCGACGCCAACATCGCGCGTCTCGAATACCAGTCCCAGTACACCGCGCTGTACCCGATCAAGGTCAACCAGCAGGAAGCGGTGGTCGAAAACATCATCGCCACGCAGAACGTCTCGATCGGCCTCGAGGCTGGCTCCAAGCCAGAGCTGCTGGCGGTGCTGGCGCTGGCGCCCAAGGGCGGGACCATCGTCTGCAACGGTTACAAGGACCGCGAGTTCATCCGCCTGGCGCTGATCGGCCAGAAACTGGGACACAACGTGTTCATCGTGATCGAGAAGGAATCCGAGGTCGCGCTGGTGATCGAAGAGGCTGCCGAGCTCAAGGTCAAACCGCAGATCGGCTTGCGCGTGCGGCTGTCGTCCCTGGCGTCGAGCAAGTGGGCCGATACCGGCGGCGAAAAATCCAAGTTCGGTCTGTCCGCTGCGCAGTTGCTGTCGGTGGTCGAGCGTTTCCGCGCCGCCGATCTGGACCAGGGCATCCGCCTGCTGCACTTCCACATGGGCTCGCAGATCGCCAACCTGGCGGACTACCAGCACGGTTTCAAGGAAGCCATCCGTTATTACGGCGAACTGCGCTCGCTGGGCCTGCCGGTCGATCACATCGACGTCGGTGGCGGCCTGGGCGTCGACTACGACGGTACCCACTCGCGCAACGCCAGTTCGATCAACTACGACATGGACGACTACGCCGGTGTCGTGGTGGGCATGCTCAAGGAATTCTGCGATGCGCAGGGCATGCCGCATCCGCATATCTTCTCCGAAAGCGGCCGCTCGCTGACCGCGCACCACGCCATGCTGGTCGTACAGGTGACCGACGTCGAACGCCATAACGACGAAGTCCCGGTCATCGAAGACAAGGCCAGCCTGCCGGAAACCCTACAGTGGCTGGTGGACCTGCTGGGCCCGACCGATATCGAAATGGTCACCGAAAACTACTGGCGCGCCACGCACTACATCAGCGATATCGCCACCCAGTACGCCGACGGCAAGGTCACCCTGGCGCAGAAGGCCTTGGCCGAGCAGTGCTACTTCGCCGTCTGCCGGCGCCTGCACAACTCGCTCAAGGCTCGCCAGCGTTCGCACCGCCAAGTGCTCGACGAGCTCAACGACAAGCTCGCCGACAAGTACATCTGCAACTTCTCGGTGTTCCAGAGCCTACCTGACACCTGGGCCATCGGCCAGGTGCTGCCGATCCTGCCGCTGCATCGCCTCGATGAAGAGCCAATGCGCCGCGCCGTGCTGCAAGACCTGACCTGCGACTCCGATGGCAAGATCAAGCAGTACGTCGACGAGCAGAGCATAGAGACCAGCCTGCCGGTGCACGCGGTCAACGAGGGTGAGGATTACCTGCTGGGTATCTTCCTGGTGGGCGCCTATCAGGAGATCCTCGGCGATATGCACAACCTGTTCGGTGACACCGACTCGGTGAACATCTACCAGACGCCTAACGGCAGCGTGTACCACGCCGGTATCGAGACCCACGACACCATCGAGGACATGCTGCGCTACGTGCACCTGTCGCCCGAGGAGTTGATGACTCACTACCGCGACAAGGTCGCCAGCGCGCGCATCACCCCGCGCGAGCGTACCCAGTATCTGGACGCGCTGCGTCTGGGCCTGACTCGCTCCTCGTACCTGTCGTCGTAAGCCGATGCTCAGGGTCCTCGGCGTAGCGATGATGGCAATCGTCATGGCTGCGCTGAGCGGCTGTTCTGGCCTGCAACTGCTGGACAGCATCACGCCGTCCAGCGGCTACACCCGCACCGCGGACATCGCCTACGGCAACGATCCACGCCAGCGTCTGGATGTCTACCGTCCGCTGCAGGCCGCCGAAGGACGACCGGTGGTGGTGTTCTTTTACGGCGGCAGTTGGAACAGCGGCGCCCGTGGGCAATATCGCTACGTGGCGCGCGCCTTGGCCAAACGCGGAATCACCGTGGTAGTCGCCGACTATCGCCTGTACCCACAGGTGCGCTACCCCGCCTTTCTGGAAGACAACGCCCAGGCCGTCGGCTGGACCCATCAGCACATCGGCGAATATGGCGGCAATGCTCAGCGTTTGTTCCTGATGGGGCACAGTTCCGGGGCCTATAACGCCGCGATGCTGGCGCTCGATCCGCGCTGGTTGCACGCGGTGGGCATGCAGCCGAGGGATCTGCAGGGCTGGATCGGTCTGGCCGGGCCCTACGACTTCTTGCCGATCGAGAACCCGGAGGTGAAGCCGGTGTTTTTCTTTCCGGATTCACCGCCTGATTCCCAGCCGATTCACGTCAGCGCCGGTGCTGCGCCGGCTTTGCTGATCGCCGCCAACTCGGACAGCTACGTCGATCCGCAACGCAATACCGCGGGCCTGGCCGCGCGGCTGCGTGCTGACGGGGTGCCGGTGCAAGAGCGTTATTACGCTCGGGTCAATCACATGACCCTGGTGGGCGCCTTTGCCTGGCCGCTGGCCTGGATGGCCCCGGTCACCGCTGAAGTGGTGCGCTTTGTCGAGACGCCCCGGTAGCGAGGGGGCTCGCCCCCGAAAACCCATCAGGCACCTCGAAGTGCCTGACTGGCCATTAGTCGGGGGCAAGCCACCTCGCTACAGGTATGAAGGCGTCAGTCGAACCAGGCGTGCCGTTGCTGCAAGCGCCAGGCGATGATGCCTTGGGTGATCGCCCGCAGTGCCATGAACAGCAGAAAGCTGAGCCACAGCCCGTGATTGCCTAGCCCTTGGGTGAGCCAGCCGACCGGCAGCACCAACAGCAGGCTGATGACCATGCCGTTGCGCATCTCCCGGGCGCGAGTGGCACCGATGAACAGCCCGTCCAGCAGGTAGCTCCACACCGCGATCAGCGGCAACAGCGCCAGATAGGCAAGGTAGTGGTCCGCGGTCTCGCGCACCGCGAGGATATCGGTCTGCAGGGCAATGAACAAATCCCCGCCGAGCAGGAAAAATACCGCGAACACCAGGCTGGCGAGCAATGACCAGCCACCGGCCACCACCATCGAGCGCCTCAGCGCCAGGCGATCACGGGCTCCGATCGCGTGGCCGCACAAGGCTTCTACCGCATGGGCCAGGCCGTCCAGCGCCTGGGCGGTCAGCAACAGGCCATTGAGCAACAAGGCGTTGGCGGCCACCGTGGCATCGCCCAGACGCGCGCCCTGTACGGTGATCAGGTAGAACACCGCCTGCAACGCCATGCTGCGGATGAAGATATCGCGGTTGACCGTCAGCAGCGGCTGCCAGCTGCGCCACAGCTTCAGTGCGGCCCAGGCCATGTGCCCTGGATAGGCACGCAATGCCGGGCGCGTGAGCCACAAGCCGATCAGCACCGCGACCCACTCGGAAATCACCGACGCCTGGGCGCAGCCCACCACACCCCAGTCCAGCCCGAGCACGAACCACAGGTTGAGGACGATATTCAGGCAATTGGTGGTTAGCACCATGATCAGCGGTGCGCGAGCGTTCTGGGTGCCGAGGAACCAGCCAACCAGTGCATAGCTCGCCAGGGCGGCGGGCAGGCCGAGCAGCCGGGTATGGAAGAAGTCGAGGGTGCTTTGCAGCAGTTCCGGCGACGGGTGCATCAGCTCCAGCGATGCGTGCACGAACGGCCCGGCGCAGATGGCCAGCACTGCGGTGAGCAGCAGTGCGAGCAACAACCCTTGTACCAGCACCTGGCGCAGGCCGCCGCCGTCATCGCGTCCGGCGGCCTGGGCGGCGAAACCGGTGGCGCCCATGCGCAGGAAACCCATGGACCACGCCAGCAGGCCGTACAGGCTGCCTCCTACCGCCACGGCGCCCAGTTGATGGGCGTGGGGCAGGTGGCCGATCACGGTGCTGTCGACCAGGGTGACCAGGGGGCCGGAAAGATTGGACAGGATCATCGGCGCTGCCAACGCCCAGACCCGGCGGTGGGTCGGGCGATCGCGCCAGTCATTGAGTAGTTGGGACATGCAGGCTCCTCACGGGCCCGCATTGTAGCGAGGTGTCAGGCGGTTGTGGATGAATCCAAAGGGGCTGGATTCGTCCTCCTGTGGGAGCAGGGCTTGCCCGCGAAAGCGTCAGCCCAGGCACCAGCTATTTCAATGCACGTTCAATGCACGATCCAGCTCAACAACCACAGCCCCAGCACTGCCCAGATAATCCCGCTGATGATGGCGGCGCGCATGAACGCGCGAACCGCCGAATACAGAAACACCAGGCCGACGATCAGCGCAGCGATGCTGATCAGTGACGTGTCCATCCCCAACGTACGCGCCAGGCCGTCGACGAAGTTGCCACCGGCATGCCCGAGCATGTTGAAGAACCAGCCGAAGGTATCGATGATGAATTTGATCACTGCGCCGAATGCCTGACCCAGCCATTCGAAAAAGCTTTCTACATACATGGAGAGTGTCGTCCTGATGAAAGTGCCGGAGTGTGCGCCGGATCTCAGCCTTGGGCCATCTGATGGCACCGCGAGTTCCCCGACTGCCCTGGCACATTACCAGCTAGGCACTATGGACGGCTCCCGCCTCAATGCACCCACGCCAGCGCCGCCAGGAACCCGGCCAGCAGGAAGGGCGCCACGGGCAGGGTGGTCTGCGCCTCGGGGCCGAGATTGGCCAGGCGCAAGCGCCACTTTTTGTTGAACAGCTTCCACAGCTTCGGCATCACCAGCATCCAGGCGGCGGCGAGCACCCCGGCGCCCACCAGCGTGCCGATCAGGTGCAGTTCATCGGTGGCAAGGGCCAGGGTGCCGAGCAATTTGACGTCTGCGGCGGCCAGGCGGCCCATGAGGTGGGCGGGCAGGGTCAGGGCCATGCTCAGCGCCAGGGCGAAAGCCCCTTCCGGCACGCTGGCGCCCATCCAGGTGTGGCCCGTGGTGAACAGATACAGGAGTGCACAGAGGCCACCTCCCAACGTCAGCCCATCGGCGATCTGCCGCAGGCGAATGTCCTGTTCAGCACACAGGGTGAACCAGATCAACAAGACGAGGCTTTGCATCGGGTAATACACGTCCCTGGGCAAGCGTTGGATCGGAAAGCTCTGGATCAAAAAGCCGGGCTTTGCCTGGCGGTGTTTCAAACACCCCCCTTATCGATTTAGTACGCAAATGTTGCCCGGTCAAGCCCGCCACTCAAATCCTCGTCATGAAGGTCAGCTTCATTACCGCGGCGGGTAGTTGGACATGATCAAGCCCACGCTCTTGGCAATGCTCGCACTGCGCTCCGCCGGGCCTTGTGGCGCATCACTGAGCACGCTGTCGCGGCTGCCGCGCCATACCAGCTTGCCGTCGCGGGCGTCGAGCAGGTCGACCTGCAAGGTGGCGACGCGGTAGTCCACGGTGCGGGTCTCGTTATAGAAACCTGCGCCCCACGGCCCTCCCCAGGGACCACCCCAGGGTCCGCCATAGGGTGTGCTGATCTGCTGCTGACGAACGTCGACGATGTAATACGCCTGCACCAGAACATCAGGTTTGGCGTTCGGCTGCGCGGCACGCAAACCGCGCTGTTCGAGCTGATCGCCGACCGATTGGCGAATGCGTTGCTCGGTGAGGTCGCTCTTGATGCGCGGGTCATCCGGCCGATACTGCAGCGCCGGGGACTTCCACGCCCAGCTGCGATAGGCGCCGAAGTCACGGCTGGCATCGAAGTCGAGGTTGGCTTGCTGGGTCTGGCAGGCCGTCAACAGCAGCGCAAAGGCCAATAACGCAATACGACTGAACATGGTGTGTCTCCACGAACTCAACTGGGAGGATAGGCCATCAGGGCTTTTTCCACGGCTTGGCGCAATGCGTCGGCGCGCTGGCTCTCACTGCCCTGGGTGCCGGTCTCGGCGCTGGCACTCCACAGGGGTTGGCCGCTGGTGCCATCGTACAACTGGATGCTGACGACCAGTACCTGCACTTCATAAGTGCGTGTTACTGGTGGTGGCCCATAGGCTCCATAACCATAGGGGCCGCGCGGACCATAGCCTGGGCCATAACCGCCACCATAGCCGTAATCCTCGGTCACTTGTTGCAAGCGACGTTCGACGTGCAGGTTGGCCGCCACGCGCAGATCCGGGATGCCGCTGCGGGCCGGGCGCAGGCCGCGTTGGTCGAGGCCGTTGCTGACCGCCTCGGCGATCTGCGCCGGATCGGCGAAGTTGCTGCCGGTGGGCAACTGGTTGTTGACCCAGGCCCAATTGCGATAGCGCCCGTAATCGCGCGGCGCGGCAGGATAGGCGCTGGCATCGAAGGTCTGCGCAGCCTGCGGCGGCGCAGGAGGCAGCGGATTAGAGCTGGCGACGTAGGGATTGGGGCTTTGGCATGCGGCCAGGCCCAGGCACAGCAACGCGACAGCGAAACGGCGTGGCATCAGGGTTCTCCCGTCAATCGGCGAGCGGCCGACAGATCCAGTGCAGATAACGCCCCAGCCCGGCGAAGGCCGGATGTCGGCGGTGAGCCAGTTCCATATCCAGTAGGTCGGCTAGCGCTGCCTTATCCTGGAAGTCCCTGGGCATGTAATCGTGAAAAACCCGCACGCCGCTGGTGGATTCGACCCGCCAGGCGCTGGCGAGTTGCGTGGCCAGTTCGCGCGGGTCCAGAGGCATCTGCGGGGTCAGGCTTTGTTTCATGCCGGCCAGGCTGTCGCCGCGCAATTTGCGGAAGTGCCCTTTGAGTAGATTGCGATAGACCAGCGCGTCGCGGTTGTAGAACGCCAGCGACAGCCAGCCATTAGCGGCGGTGAAGTGCTGCAGCACCGGCAGAATGGCATGAGGTTCGGCGAGCCACTCGAGCACGGCGTGGCAGATCACCAGGTCATAGCGCGCGTCCAACAGGTCGGGCAGTTCCTGCCAGGGCGCATGGACGAAAGTGGCCTCGAGCCCAGCGTCGGCGAAGCGCTGACGTGCGCCCTCGAGCATGGGCGCCGCAGGTTCGGCGAGCGTCACCGCGTGCCCTTGCTGCGCCAGCCACAGCGACATATGGCCCAGGCCGGCACCGATATCGAGCACCCGCAGCGGCCGTGCGGGCAGTGCTTCGCGCAGATCGGCCTGGAGCACCGCCAGGCGAATCGCGCCTTTGGCACCGCCATAGATCTTTTCGGCGAAGCGCGTCGCCAGTTCATCGAAGTGACGGTCTTTCATTTGGCGAAGCGCCGTTCGCTGTCGGCGAGCTTGCTGCGCACCACGGCGTCCATGTCCAGCCCCAGTTCGCTGCACAACAGCAACAGGTAGAGGACGATATCGCCCACTTCCTGGCCAGCGTGAGCCAGTTGCTCGGGGGCCAGGCTGCGCGATTGGTCTTCGCTGAGCCACTGGAAGATTTCCACCAGCTCGGACATTTCCACGCTGGCGGCCATGGCCAGGTTTTTCGGGCTGTGGAATGGGCGCCAGTCGTTGTTATCGCGGATGCGATGCAGGCGTTCGGTGAGTTCGACGAGGTTCATGGGGCAGGCTCCTGAAGGTGCATAGCTTCAGGGGGAAACGGCGCCGAATCAAGCGCGCTCGCTCAGCCTTCATGGCGAATTTATGCGAGCAGGCTGCTCCACGCGGAAATCAACAGGACCACCGCCAGGATCTTGTTCAAGCGGCCAAGGGCAGCGGGGGATTTGAGCCAGCGCGCGGAGCCGGCGCCGAGCAAGGCCCAACTGCCCATGCACGGGATGGCCACGAGGAAAAACGCCAGAGACAGCCACGCCACTTCGCGGCCCTGATCCGTCGCGCTGGTGGTGAACACGCTGATCACCGCCAGGGCCATCATCCAGGTTTTCGGATTGACCAGTTGCAAGCTCGCGGCGTCGACCAGACCGAACTTGCGCGAGGTGTCCTTGGCGGCCAGCGCCTCGGTGGGGCTGGAGTAGATCTTCCAGGCCAGCCAGGTCAGCCACAGCAGGCCGACGACGGTCATGGCCAGATGCACGCCCGGTAGTTTGAGCAACGACTCGCCCAGCCCGGTGCCCACCGCCAGGACCAGCAAGGCCGCCCCGCCGCAAGCGCCCAGCACACTTGGCAGTGACGCCAGCAGGCCATACCGGGCGGCGTTGCTGAGCACCAGAATGTTGGTGGGGCCCGGTGTGATCGAGGAGACGAAGGCAAACAACAGGAACGGCAGCAAGGTAGCGGGCATGGCGGTCAGGCTCTGTGGCGTGATGAAGGCGCCATGGTGCCCGGGAGGACGCGCTCAGTCTGGAAGGTTTGAGCAGCGCTTGCGGTAGGCCGCCGGGCTGATGCCATAGGCGCGCACGAACCAGCGGCCGAGGTGGCTCTGATCGGCGAAGCCGAGGTCGCTGGCTACTTGCGCGGGGAAGTCGCCGTTGGCCAACTGGCGACGCGCCTTGGCCAGGCGCAGTTGCACCAGGTAGGCGTGGGGCGGCAGGCCGAAGGCGGCCTTGAACGCCCGGGTCAGGCGGAAACGGTCGATGTTGCAGGCCTGCGCCAGTTCGTCGAGACCGACATCCTGGTGGACGTTGGCCTGCAGGTAATCCCGGGCACGCAGGGCCACCAGTGGCAGGCGCGGGTCCGGATTCTGTCGCTGGCGCCAGTGCAGATGGCTGGTCAGCTGTTCCAGCAGGCGATCGAGCGCACTTTGCCGCACGATCAGCAGTTCCTGACCGTGCAGGGCGGCGAAAGCGTCAGCGATGGCCTGACTCAGGCGCGGGTCGCGGGTGAGGTTCTGCGCGAACGTCAGCACCTGTTGCGCAGGCGCGTCCTCGAACAGCTGGCTCAGCTCGCGCTCGAACCACTGCGGCTCGAGGTAGAGCATGCGATAGGTGAAGCCATCCTCGGTGGGTGCATCGCCATCGTGAATCTCTCCCGGCTCCAGCAGGAATATCTGCCCTGGCGTGCTGGCGTACTTCTGCCGTCGGCAATGAAACTGCTGCACGCCTTGCTCGGTAAAGCCCACCAGGTAGCTGTCATGCCAGTGTGGATCGTAGGCATGACCCTTGAAATGCGCGCGCAAGGTCTCGATCCCGGTGCTCCGGTCCTGGCTGAGATCGATCCAGTTGTGTGCGTTCATGGGCTTGAAGGGGCGGTGATGGCGGTAAATAGTTATCGAGGGATACGGTGCGCCAGTCTAGAAGTTTTGTGCAAGTCCAGGGCGACCAGATGGCAGGCGCCATCTGGTCGGTGGCCGTCAAGCCGGGCTGGTAGCCTCTTCATCGCCGCTCAAGACCCCGGACTTCAACCGGTTCGAGTAGTTTTCCGCCATGATCGAGCAGACGATCAGCTGCAGCGGGTGGTAGATCATGATCGGCAGCAGGATCAGGCCCAGGCCGGGATTGTTGCCGAAAATCAGCGCGGCCATTGGCGCACCGGCGGCCAGCGACTTCTTGCTCGCGCAGAACACCGCCGCCACTTCATCGGCGTGCTTGAATTTCAGCAGTTTGGCGGTCCGGGTGGTCAGCGTGAGGATCAACGCCAGCAGGATCGCTACGCCGACAAAGGCGGTGAGAATCACCGAAGTGCCTTGCTGGTGCCACATGCCCGAGGTCATCGAACCGCAGAACGCCGAGTACACCAGCAGCAGGATCACCACCTTGTCGATGATGTTGGTGTAGCGCTTGTGGCGGGCGAAGAACTTGCCGAACCACGGCCGCACCAGTTGCCCCAACACCAGCGGCAGCAGGAGCATGGCGCAGAGGTCGACCAGCGTCGAGCCAAGGTCGATGCCACCCGCGCCGGAGCCGAGCACCAGGCTCACCAGCCATGGGGTGATGAAAATGCCCAGGACGCTGGAGGCGCTGGCATTGAGAATAGCCGCCGGTACGTTGCCGCCCGCGCTGCCGGTCAGGGCCACGGAGGAGGAGATGGTGGATGGCAGTGCGCACAGATAGAGGAAGCCGAGCATCAGCAGCGCCGGTATCTGCGTGCCCAAGGTGACTTTGCATAGCAGCCACAGCAGCGGGAACACCACGAAGGTGAAGCCTTGCACCATGATGTGCAGGCGCCAGTTCTTCAGGCCATGGCCAATCTGCTCGCTGGACAGGTTGACCCCGTGCAGGAAGAACACCAGGAACACGCCGACATTGATCACCACGTCGGCATGCATGGCGCCGCCCTTGCTGCCGAAGGTCGGGAACAGATAGGCCAGCAGGGTGGCGATCAACATGCCGCAGAGGAACCAGTCGGTTACCACGCGTTTGAAATGACGAAAGATATGCATGACAGGACCTGAAGCGGATTTGTAATTGAGGTGCAGCGAGCATAACGTGGCAGCACATCCACCGTCTTGCGACATAAGGCCAATCGATGCCGACTAACGGACATCTTGGCGAGGCCCGCAGCGTCCCCGCCCTCAACTGCCTGCCCCGTCCACTCTACGCCCGCGCCGAGAGTCTGCGGGCCGGTTCGTGGACGCCACGGCATCGGCATGCCTGGGTGCAGTTTTCCTACGCCATCAGCGGCGTGTTGGGTGTGCACACCGACGAGGGCAGCTTTTATGCCCCGCCCCAATGGGGCGTCTGGATCCCTGGCGGCCTGGAGCACGAGGTCACTACCTCGACCCGCGCCGAGATGCGCAGCCTGTACGTCGGCATCGAGCACTCCCGTTGGGCACCGTCGCGCTGCCGCGTGCTGGAAGTCACGCCATTGGCCCGAGAGATGATCAAGACCTTCTGCGAGCTACCCGTGGAATATCCTCAGGGCGATACCGCAGAGTCGCGGCTGGTGGCGGTGCTGCTGGATCAACTGGCGGGCTTGCCTGAAGTGCAGTTCTCGGTGCCATTGCCCCAGCACCCGCGGTTGCTGTCGGTGTGCAACGCGTTGATCGAACACCCGGACAATGCCTTGACTCTGGGCGATTGGGCGACGCGCATGGGCACTTCGGAAAAAACCTTGATGCGCTGGTTCCAGAAGGAAACCGGGTTGAGCTTTCGCGCCTGGCGCCAGCGCATGCGCCTGTTGTCGTCGCTCAACATTCTCGAGGATGGTGCAAACGTTACCCGCGCAGCGCTGTCCAGTGGATATGAGTCGCCGTCGGCCTTCATCGCGGCATTCAAAGGCCTGTTCGGCGCCACCCCAGGTGAGCTGTTCAAGCCGTGAGTTGCGGATTTTCAACGAAATTGGCCGATGCTTTGCATTCTGTAATCACGGTAAGGTCGGAATCCTTGTCGGGCTGTGAGAGGATGGCTCGTCAATCGAGAGCATTTCGCGTGTTTGGCCACAAAGGACCCAGAATAAAAGCTGATGAAGACTCCAAAACGCATTGAACCCCTGGTCGAGGACGGCCTGGTCGACGAAGTGCTGCGTCCACTCATGAGTGGTAAGGAAGCAGCGGTCTATGTAGTGCGCTGTGGTAAAGAACTGCGCTGCGCCAAGGTCTATAAGGAGGCCAACAAACGAAGTTTTCGCCAGGCGGCCGAGTATCAGGAAGGCCGCAAGGTGCGCAACAGTCGCCAGGCGCGGGCCATGGCGAAGGGCACCAAGTACGGGCGCAAGGAAACCGAAGACGCCTGGCAGAATGCCGAGGTAGCGGCGCTGTTCCGGTTGGCCAACGCGGGCGTGCGGGTGCCCAAGCCATTCGATTTCCTCGATGGCGTGTTGCTGATGGAACTGGTGGCCGACGAATACGGGGATGCCGCGCCGCGGCTGAACGATGTGGTGCTGGAGCCTGATCAGGCCCGTGAATACCACGAGTTCCTGATCCGTCAGATCGTGTTGATGCTCTGCACCGGTCTGGTGCATGGCGACCTCTCCGAGTTCAACGTGCTGGTCGGTCCGTCGGGGCCGGTGATCATCGACTTGCCCCAGGCGGTGGATGCCGCCGGCAACAACCACGCGTTCAGCATGCTGGAGCGCGATGTCGGCAACATGGCCAGTTACTTCGGGCGCTTTGCGCCGGAGCTCAAGCAGACTCGCTATGCCAAGGAAATGTGGGCGTTGTACGAAGCCGGCTCGTTGCACCCCGGCAGTGTGCTCACCGGCGAGTTCGCCGAAGAGGATATCGAGGCGGATGTCGGTGGCGTGATGCGCGAAATCGAAGCCGCGCGGCTCGATGAGGCTCGCCGTCAGGCCATTCGGGCGGCCGACGACAAGCCGGCCGACAAGTCCGAAGAACCGCCGCCGCCCTGGATGCAGTAAGGCGGATCAGCCTCTTGCCGCGGTATGACAGCCGCTCGATGCCAGGTCCGTCAGGATCGGGCAGTCCGGGCGGTCGTCGCCCTGGCAGTGGCTGACCAGATTCTGCAAGGTGTCCCGCAGGCCGAGCAATTCGTCGATACGCCGGTTAAGGGTATCGATGTGCCGCCCGGCCAGCGCCTTGACGTCGGCGCTGGCGCGACCACGGTCTCGCCACAGCATCAACAGACGGCCAATTTCCTCAAGCGAAAATCCCAGATCCCGCGAGCGTTTGATGAACGCCAGCGTATGCAGGTCTTCGGCCTGATAGATGCGGTAGCCGCTGTCGGTACGGTGGGCGGCCTTGAGCAGGCCGGTCGCCTCGTAATGACGGATCATCTTGGCGCTGAGGCCACTTTCGCGCGCCGCCTGACCAATGTTCACTCGCGCTCTCCTGCGTCGGGGTCGGCGTCATTGTGCCGCTGCGGCTTCCAGGTATTCAACAACAGCGCGTTGCAGACCACGCTCACGCTCGACAGCGCCATGGCCGCGCCCGCCAGCATCGGATTGAGTACGCCAAAGGCCGCCAACGGGATGCCGACCAGGTTATAGATAAAGGCCCAGAACAGATTCTGCCGAATTTTTGCGCAGGTCCGCCGGCTGATGTCCAACGCCGCCACCACCCACTGCGGATCGTCACGCATCAAGGTGATACCCGCCGCCTGGATGGCGACATCGGTGCCGCTGCCCATGGCGATGCCGACGTCGGCGCTGGCCAGTGCGGGCGCGTCGTTGATGCCATCGCCGACCATCGCCACCCGCTGTGACTGCCGAAGATTCTGGATGACCTGCGCCTTGTCGGCCGGCAGTACCTGGGCATGCACCCTGTCGGTATCGATCGCCAGGACGCTGGCGACGGCCTGAGCGCTGCCGCGATTGTCGCCGGTGAGCAGGTGCACCTGCATGCCCCGCTGGCGCAGACGCTCCACGGCTGCCGGAGCCCCCGGCTTGAGCGCGTCACCGAACGCCAGCAAACCCAGTACCTGTGGCTGTTGGCCCTGCTCGATCAACCATGACAGGGTGCGGCCCTGGCTTTCCCATCTCTGCGCGATGTCCTGCAACGGGCCGGCGGATAGCCCGCAGTCGTCCAGCAAGCGCTGATTGCCGAGCAGCAACTGGCGGCCGCCCAGTGTGCCGCGAATCCCGCGTCCGGCGAGGGTTTCGCTCGCTTGCGCGGCCTCCGGCAGCGTCTGGCAGCGCGCCAGAACCGCCTTGGCCAAGGGGTGTTCGCTGCCGCGCTGCAGCGCGGCGGCTTCGCGCAACAGACGCTGCAGATCATAACCGTCGACGGCCGCCACGCTCATATCGACCAGTTCGGGGTGCCCGGACGTCAAGGTGCCGGTCTTGTCGAAGACCACGCAGTCGATTTTGCTGGCGTGCTCGAGCGCTTCCGCGTCCTTGATCAGAATGCCATGGCGCGCCGCCGCGCCAGTGCCCGCCATGATCGCCGTGGGCGTGGCCAGCCCCAAGGCACAGGGGCAGGCGATCACCAGCACGCTGACGGCATGCAGGATGGCGAGTTGCAGCCCGGCACCGTTGAGCCACCAGCCCACCAAGGTCAGCAGCGCCAGCAGCAGGATCACCGGGACGAACACCTGGCTGATCTTGTCCACCAGCTTCTGGATCGGGGCCTTGGCACTTTGCGCGTCCTCGACCAGCTGGATGATCTTCGCCAGCAGCGTCTGGGCGCCGATCGCCTGTGTTTCGATTCGCAGTTGACCTTCCCCATTGATGGCACCGGCGCTGACCGAATCGCCGGCCTGCTTGCTGACGGGCAGACTTTCGCCGCTGATCAGGGCCTCGTCGGCATGGCTGCGGCCATCGATCACCACACCGTCGACGGCGAAGCGTTCGCCGGGTTTGACCAGTATCTGATCACCAAGGCGCAACGCGTCGATGGCCACAGGCTCCTCGCGATCGCCAACCACCCGCACCGCGAACCTCGGCCGTAGCGCCTGCAACGCACGCAGGGCATCGGCGGTGCGCCGCTTGGCATGGCTTTCCATGTACTTGCCGACCAGCACCAGGGCAATCACCACCGCCGAGGCCTCGAAATACAGGTGGGGCGCCTGCCCCGGCGCAGGGTGCAGCCATTGGTAGAGACTCAAGCCATAGCCGGCGCTGGTGCCGATGGCGACCAGCAGGTCCATGTTGCCCGCACGGGCACGCACCGCCTTGTAGGCCGAGGTGTAAAAGCGTGCGCCGATGATGAATTGCACCGGTGTCGCCAGGCTGAACTGCAGCCACGCCGGCAGCATGAAATGCACGCCCAGGGGCTGCAGTATCATCGGCAGCAGCAACGGCGCGGCGAGGAGGATGGCAGCGATCATCATCCAGCGCTCGTGGCGCAGGTGGCGCTGGTGATTGGCTTCTTCGGCCTGGGCGCTGATCGGCAGGTGCGCGGCATAGCCCGCATGCGCCACCGCATCGATCAGGGTGGCGGCGGGGAGCGGGCGCTGCAGCTGCACATGGGCGCGCTCGCTGGCCAGGTTGACGCTGACCTCGCTGACGCCATCGACCTTGCGCAGTGCGCGCTCGACCCGACCGGCGCAACTGGCGCAGGTCATGCCGTCGATCGACAGGTCGAAGGTGGTGGGGGGGATGGGGCTGGCCATTGCGATCATCCTCTTGGCAGATGACCGACAGCATCAACCTTGCCACATGGGCAAGGTCAAGCTCTGGCTGTCAGTACTCGATCGAGGCAGGCTTCAAGGTCAGCCCGTAGGGCCCCGGTGCGATGGAATACTTGAGGATATCGCCGGCATGCAGGTCGATGACGGTGGCTTTGGTCGGGGTGATACCCGATGATTCGCAGCCCGGCGTCTGGCCCGGCAGGCGCCGCAGACGTATCGAGACTTTGCCCGGTGGCAGGTTCAGCGAGGTGTCATCTTCCTGAAACAGCCGGGTCACCAGCTGATCGCCGACATAGACACCGACCTCGCACGAGGTCGACACCTGAATGGTTTGCCGGGAAATGATCACGATCCCATAGCCATTAGGGCCCTCGGCCAAGGCGACGGGAACCATCGAAGGAATAGCGAGAATGCCGAGCAGGGCGAGTACTGACCAGCGCATGGCTGAACTCCTGTTGTCACGAATACGGATACGAATAACCTGGACTGTCGCCCAACGTGCAGCTTGGCTGAGCGCGCAGATGTTTTCCACCCCGGCCGATCGCAGAGAAACTTGACCTTGACCCGATGGCAAGCTTCACACTGCCACCGAATCTACCACGGAGGCGTTCCCATGCAGCATTTCGACGTAAAAGGCATGACCTGCCAGCATTGTGTACGTGCGGTCACCCAGGCCGTACAAGACCAGGATCCGGCCGCCAAGGTCGAGGTCGATCTGCAAACCGGCCAGGTGACAGTGGACAGCACTCTGGCAGCCGATGTGATCATCGGCCTGATCGGTACCGAAGGATATGCCGCCAAAGCCGTGTGATGGCGCCGTTGAGCGGTCTGGCAGCTTGCGGCGAGGCTAACTGTCGGGCGCACCGTTAGTGTTGCGAGACGTTGCGCAGGTAAACTAGGGGGCTGCTTCACTTCTTTGCGGACCCCTGATGAACCTCAAGACCATTCTTATCCTCGGTGCGCTGAGCGCCTTTGGCCCCTTGGCCATTGATTTCTATCTGCCAGGCTTTCCCGCCATGGCGCTGGCTTTCGGCACCGATGAAAAGCACGTACAGACCACGCTGGCGGCCTATTTTCTGGGGCTGTCCATTGGCCAACTGATCTACGGCCCCATCGCCGATCGTTTCGGTCGACGGGTGCCGCTGTTGGTGGGTGTCGTGCTCTTTACGCTGTCTTCCCTGGCCTGTGCCTTTGCCCCGACCCTTGACTGGTTGATCGCTGCCCGGTTCATCCAGGCGCTGGGGGGCTGTGCCGGAATGGTGCTGTCGCGCGCCATCGTCAGCGACAAGTGCGATGCCGTGGGCTCCGCCAAGGTGTTCTCGCAACTGATGCTGGTGATGGGCCTGGCGCCGATCCTCGCGCCGATGCTGGGCGGCTTTCTGGTCAGCCATTACAGCTGGCAGTGGATCTTCATCATCCTCACGCTGTTCAGCGCGCTTGCCACCCTCGCCGTAGCGCTGGGCCTGCCGGAGAGCATGCCGGCGGACCGGCCGCGCCAGCCATTGGCCGGTGGCCTGCGCCAGTACGGCCGGTTGCTGAGCGATCGGCGCTTTTTGGGCTACGCCCTGAGCGGCGGTATCGCCATGGCGGGCATGTTTGCCTACATCGCCGGTTCGCCTTTCGTCTTCATCAAGCTGTATGGCGTTCCGGCACAGCATTACGCCTGGCTGTTCGGCAGCAATGCTGCGGGTTTCATCATCATGGCGCAGGTCAATGCGCGGTTGCTGTCCAGGCATACACCGGGCGCCTTGCTGGCGCGGATGATCTGGGTCTATCTGGGGGCCGGCCTGGCGCTGCTGGCGATCGCCGCGGCGCATACGCAGTACCTGTGGCCGCTGCTGCTGCCGTTGTTCGTCTGTATTGCCAGCCTGGGGTGCATCATTCCCAATGCTTCCGCGTGTGCCATGAGCGGCCAGGGCGCACGCGCGGGCAGTGCATCGGCTTTGCTCGGTTGCCTGCAGTTCAGCGTCGCGGCGGGTGCATCGGCGCTGGTGGGCCTGTTGCACGATGGCACTGCCGTGCCGATGGCGATGGTCATCAGCCTTTGCGGGGTGGTGGCGGTCGTCGTCACGGTGCTGACGGGGCGCCCGGCATCGGCAGCGGACATCAGCGCTGGGTAAAGCTGCATAGAAGACAGCGGTTGTAAGTTTTCAGGCGCGGCCCTGTAGGTTTTTACGCTGCTTTAGCTGAGGAGATTTTTCCTCGCAGGGATGGATACCCCCGGCTTTGCGACGTGCGATGCCTTGTACGGATCAGTACCCATCTGGACCAGGTTGAATGCTGTTGTACGAGGGGGTATTTACCCACTGCATTCCAGGCGTTTTTGCCCGTGCCGACCAATATTTCCACTGCTTTTTCCGTGCTTATAATGCGCGCCACAGCCTGCCGAACCGTGTGGCGCGGTTGTCAGACAAGGGATTTGCAGGTTTCGAAGAATGTCGGGACAGGGAGTGAACCATGGAATATGCACCTTGCATCAGTCGCATCGCTACGTTGCTGGCGGACCCAAAGCGCAGTGCAATGTTATGGGCGCTCATCGACGGCCACACGCGAGGCGCCGAAGAGTTGGCCAATCTGGTGGGAGTCACGACTTCTTCCGCGAGTGCTCACCTTGCTCGATTATCGTCGGCCGGGCTGCTCAAGTTCGAAGCCCGCGGACGCAAACGGTTTTTCAAGCTGGCGGCGCCGGAAGTCGGCGCGGCGGTCGAGGCGCTGGTCAGCGTTTCCCGGGTCCGCCCCGGGCCTGGCCAGCGGGAGCCGTTACCGCGTCCTCCTGCGTCGATGCGTCTGGCCTGCCGCTGTGGCGAGCACTTGGGCGGCGATCTGGCCGCCGAGGTCTATCGGCGGATGCTGGCGGCGCAGTGGTTGATGCCCCGTGGCGAGTATCTCGACATCACCCAGAAAGGCACCGTCCAGCTGGCGAACATAGGCATTTATCCCCAGGCATTCGCGACCCGTGACGGGCATTCGGTATGTTCCGGCTGGGATGGAGAGCGCGCGCATATCGGCGGAGCCCTCGGCGCCAGCCTGATGAAGCTGTTCATGCAATCAGGCTGGCTGCGCGAGCGCGAGGAGTCCAGGGCGCTGCTGGTCACCGAGGCAGGGATGCTGCGGATTCGCAGCATCGCCGGTCAGTGAGTGAGGGTCAGGGCTTGACCAGGCGGGCATCCAGGCTGTTCTGCGCCAGTCGCTTGGCCTGATCCTGCGTCATTCCCAGGTGGGTATGCAGGGCGTAGAAATTCTCCGTCACATAGCCGCCAAAGTAGGCTGGATCGTCGGAGTTGACCGTGACCTTCACGCCACGCTCGAGCATATCGAGGATGTTGTGCTGGGCCATGTCATCGAACACGCACAGTTTGGTATTGGACAGCGGGCACACTGTCAGCGGGATCTGCTCGTTGATGATGCGCTGCATCAGGCGTTCATCTTCGATGGCCCGTACGCCATGGTCGATGCGCTGGATCTTGAGCAGGTCGAGAGCTTCCCAGATGTACTCGGGCGGGCCTTCTTCACCGGCGTGGGCGACGGTCAGGAAGCCTTCGCTGCGGGCCCGGTCGAACACGCGCTGGAACTTGCTCGGCGGGTGACCCTGCTCGGAGCTGTCCAGGCCGACGGCAACGAAGGCATCGCGGAAGGGCAACGCCTGGTCGAGGGTCCGCTGGGCTTCGTCTTCGCTGAGGTGACGCAGGAAGCTGAGGATCAAGCCGCTGCCGATACCCAGTTGCTGCTTGCCATCCTTGAGCGCCTGGCTGATGCCGTTGAGCACCACTTCAAAGGCGATGCCGCGGTCGGTATGGGTTTGCGGGTCGAAGAACGGCTCGGTATGGATGACGTTCTGCGCCTTGCAGCGTTGCAGGTAGGCCCAGGTCAGGTCGTAGAAGTCCTGCTCGGTGCGCAGTACATCGGCGCCCTGATAGTAGAGGTCGAGAAATTCCTGCAGGTTGTTGAACGCGTAGGCGCTGCGCAGTGTTTCGACGTCCTGCCAGGGCAGGGCAATCTTGTTGCGCTCGGCCAGGGCAAACAGCAACTCCGGCTCCAGGGAGCCCTCGAGGTGCATATGGAGTTCGGCCTTGGGTAACGCGTTAAGCCAGTCGTACATGGTGTTTTTCTCATCAGGTGCAGAGTTGGGGATTCTACAGGGCTGAGGGCCGGTGGGCGAAAAAGCCTGACTTGTGGTTCAGGTTTTTGCTGCGGGTAAGTCAACTGCCACGCGCTACTTGAGCTCCCGGCGGTAAGCATAGGTGTCGGCGAAGCGCGACAGCAGGAAATCGGCACAGGTGGTCACCGGGTATTTCGGCGGATGCTCGGCATCCTGACAGCCAGGCAGGCATTCGATCAGGGTATCGGGATGAGGCTCGGCGAAAAACGGCATCGAGTAGCGGTCGACCCCCATCGGGCTGAGCACCCGGTGTGGCGTGGACAGGTAACGGTCATTGCTCCAGCGCGCCATCATGTCGCCGAGGTTGACCACGAAGGTGCCGTCGATGGGCGGTGCGTCGATCCAATTGCCTTTCACGTCGCGTACCTGCAGGCCACCGGCGTCATCCTGATACAGCAGAGTGACGCAGCCGTAATCGGTATGGGCGCCGGCGCCTTGCTGGTCGGCCGAGGTGGCCGTCTGGCGTGGCGGATAGTGGATGAAACGCAACACGCTGACGGGCTGCTCGAAGCGCTGGTCGAAAAAGTCCCGGGGCACATCCAGCGCCAGCGTCATCGCGCGCAACAGTGTCTGTGCCAGCGCTTGCATGTCCTGGTAATGGGCCTCCATCAGCTCGGCCCAGCCGGCGATATCCGGATGGCGATTAGGGCCACGCAGTGGCTTGCCGGCCAGCACCTCGGGATGTTCGGCAGGCAGGTGCAGGCCCATGTCGAAGGTTTCCTTGAGGTCGCTGGGCAGGTTGGGGTCCAGTTGTTCGGTGGCGACGGCGCCATAGCCGCGGTGATGACGGCTGGCGGTGATGTCGATCTGCAGTTTTTCGCTGGCCGGACGGGCGAAAAAGGCGCGGGCCTGTTGTTGTACGGCGTCGATGCGCGCGGCGCTGATGGGGTGGCCCTTGATATAAAAGAAGCCCCATTCGCGGCAGGCCAGGTCGATGGCCTGGGCAACATGCGCCCAGCCTTGCTGCTCGGGAAGATAAAGAGGGCTGATGTCGATGATGGGGAGTTGTGGCATGGCTGTCTCCGCAGCTTGAGGAATATCCAGGTAGCGAGGGGGCTTGCCCCCGAAAGTCAGGTCAGGCACCGCGAAGTGTCAGACGTACCGAATCGGGGGCAAGCCCCCTCGCTACAGTGTTATTTCGGCATCTGCGCCGTCATGCCTTCGATGTAGTAGTTCATCGAGGCCAGTTCGGCATTGCTGGCGGTAGCACCCTCGGCAATCTTCACAGCGCCGCTCTGGTCTTTGATCGGGCCGGTGAAGGGGTGGAATTCACCGCTCTTGATGCTGGCGATGATTTGCTCGGCTTCGGCTTTCACCGGTGCAGGCACTATATCGCTGATCGGCAGCTGCACGGTGCCTTCTTTCAGCCCGCCCCAGTAGTCCTGCGGCTTCCAGGTATGGTCGATGACGGCCTGGGTCGCCTGGATATAGTGCGGGCCCCAGTTATTGACGATCGAGGTCAGCACCGCTTTCGGCCCGAAGTGAGCCATGTCGGAGGCGTAACCGACGGCATAGACGCCACGACGTTCGGCGGTCTGGATCGGTGCCGGGCTGTCGGTGTGCTGGAAGATCACATCAGCGCCCTGATCGATCAGGGCATTGGTGGCATCGGCCTCTTTGCCCGGATCGAACCAGGAGTTGACCCATACCACTTTCATTTCAGTGCCAGGGTTGTACTTGTTCAGTGCCAGCTGGATGGCGTTGATATCGCGGATCACTTCCGGGATCGGGAAGGACGCCACGTAGCCGACCTTTTTGGTCTTGGTCATCTTCGCTGCCAGGAACCCGCCCACATAGCGGCCTTCATAGGTCCGCGCCAGGTAGGTGCCCATGTTCTTGTCCTGCTTGTAACCCGTGGCGTGCTCGAAGATCACCTTGGGGAACTGCTTGGCGACCTTGAGCGTCGGGTTCATGTAGCCGAACGAGGTAGTGAAGATCAGGTCGTAGTTTTCCTTGGCCATGTTGCGGATTACCCGCTCGGCATCGGCGCCTTCAGCGACGTTCTCCACGTAGCTGGTCTTGACCTTGTCACCCAGTTGTTCCTGCAACGCCTGGCGACCGACTTCGTGCTGGTAGGTCCAGCCGTGGTCGCCGATCGGGCCGATATAGACGAAGCCGACTTTCAGCGGGTCGGCGGCGCTGGCCATCAGGCTGGTGCCGAGGCCGATCACAGCCGTCATGGCGCACAACAGCTTTTTCAGGGAATAGCGTTTTTGCGTGGAAGACTGCATGCAGAGAAGCTCCTTATGATCTTGTGGGCGTTGCGGAAAATGCGGCCCGCAGAGCAATGCAAAAAGCTGACCAAGAGGACAATTAATAGCCCGCTGCCCACTTTGATCGGAACGTGCCGCAGCGCGGCGGTGCGTCTCGGTGCAGCAGGCCTTGGGAACGCCGCTAACTGGTGCAGCGTGGTCGTTGCTGGGGAGGCGCTGGATCGCTTATGAAACCTTTACTCGACTCGGGCACTCTCAACGGCGGGAGCGAACACTGCTCAATCATTTTGTCGTGGCTACAGGCCGCACCGCTCAAGGACGCTCCATGAACACCATTCTGGTTCAGCTCAAGCAGGAAAAATTCCTCCTGCTGGCCATCATCGCCGCCTGTGTCGCCTATCCCCTGGAACACATGATGCTCAGCCACGGGCACGGCGTGGCGTTGGCCGCCGGCCTGGCGCTGATCGCGGCGATCATCTGCGCCTCGCTGAGGGTGGCGCACCATGCCGAGTTGCTGGCGCATAAGGTCGGCGATCCTTACGGCACCATGATCCTGACGCTGGCCGCCGTGCTGGTGGAGGTGGTGATCCTCGGGATCATGATGAGCAACGAGCCGTCGCCAACGCTGGTGCGGGACACCATCTACAGTGCGGTGATTTTCTAGACATACAGGCTTTTGGTGTCAAAGCCCATAAGGCTTTGACTGCCCTTGCCCTTGCCCTTGCCCTTGCCCTTGCCCTTGCCCTTGCTTAGCTGTTGCTTTTGATTCCAAAGCCCACAAGGCTTTGGTGCTCCTGCTCCTGCTGGGAAAGCTTAAGTATTTCTCTTGACTGGGAGTGCTTCTGGCTCGATCTTGCTGATTCACCCAATCTAAGCCATACCCCGGACGCCCGAAGGATTTGAAGTGATCAATGGCGGTCGACTCCGTAGATCACCTTCTGGGGCTAGCTTCAATCCTCGGTATCAGTTGGCCGGGCCAGCAAAGCTTTGGCGAACTTTTTCATCCGCGCCTTGAAGCCTGTTTTGTTCGAAAGGTCTGCATGAACGTTGGGTAACCTGTCTTTAAGCTTTGTTACATAGGAGGCGTAGGTATCCTTGTGATCCTGGGAAGTCGACCAATCCGCGAGCTGCTCCCACCGACGATCCAAGAAGTCTGAGACTCGGGATGTAGACTCTGGGTTGCGATGGATGAACAAAAGTATTTGAAGTAAGCGGTCTTCTTCAACTGCGTTTCGAGGGGTGATACTTGGAAGGAGAAAGTTGAGTTCAGACAAAATGAAAATGCAGGACTCAACAGGAGCTGCAGCATCATAAACGCAGGCCCGGAGCTCAGTTCCGATGACAAAAAGAGTATCCTTGTCGAAAAGCTCTAGCACGTTCTTGATGTTATCCAATACCGGAGCGGGCGGGGCTATAAAAGGTGATTTTTTTGTCAAGGTAGATATGTAAGTGGAAAATGCAGGGTGAGCATTTTTTTCACCTTTGAAATCCAGCTTGCCTTCCACCATGCGATCCAGTGCATTTGCTACCCTAGGGTTCGGGCTGTTAAAAATATCGAGCCAGCCGCTTGCATCAACATCGGAGCCAAAGTCTCTATCCAGGATTCGAGCTCTGAGCGGTAGCAGTTTGTCATCTGATCCGGTAAAGATTACGTCTAAGAAGTCTGGGTCTATCTTGTCTAGCGTCGGTAGATGTTCAGCGATTTGAGTGAATGAGAGAATCCATATTAGAAATTCGCTTTCCGCTAGGTCTGCTTCCTCTAAAGTTTCGCGCAGCTCCGTGTATTGTTGGAATAGGTGATGTACAAATATCGTGGCTACATGCCGCTCTTTAATTACATGGGCAAGGAGCGGAGTTACGATCGCTTTTGACTCAGGTTGGAGGGCCAGAGAGAAAAGATTACCACTAGTAAGCAAAGGCCCAACTAGAGAATTTAGAAACTCGGACTCTTGACTAAACACAGATTCGATTTCTGGTATTTCAGCAAGCTCTGTACCCATTTCTTGCCGCATATATGCGACTGCCATCGCGATTTTTATGCGGTTCGATTTTGTAGTGGGTAGATGGCTTTTGATAAGCGCGGGCACGGTACTTGCGTATTTTTCAAAAAATGCCAGACCTAGCCAAGATCTCTCTTCTGTAGGATTTGTGTTTATTGCAGTTGTGATTGCGGTCGCTAGCTCATCGCCCAGATGATACTCACGCTTCGCGTTGGACATCCTAATACTTCCGAAGTATTGGTATAGGCAGTGCACCCACTCCTCTTGCGGTAGCGGGGTCATGTCGAATGCAACCGTATCATTCGAGACAAGCTGTCTCACAGCATCTATGCGTCCTTTCTGGCTAAGCGTGATGCGGTTCACGTCGACTACGAAGAGATCAGGATCCGGAACTAAGGTATGAAAGAGAATCTCTGAGCTATCCATCGCGATCTCTGGGAATGGCTCATCCAATGCGTGGAGATAGCTGTCATACATGTTCACCGTTTTTAGATAGGTGTCCGTGGCGTCTGGCTCATATGCTTGCCTATTCATCTGCAAAAATGCTTCTCGCGCAGCTTTAAGCTCTCCTTCGAATATGGTTTTACTAAGCCCTAAGCTAATCAGCTCTTTTATCGCTTCAAAAAAACCGGTTTCTGGAACGTGACTCGTCAGTAATTGATTTTCTGTAAATTTCTTATTGATATGAGGGATTAATATAGCAATGTCGCAATTCTCCGAGGTTGCGGCCTCGTGAAGTGTTAGGAAAAGATTGTTAGGTGATACTTCTCCTTCGAGCTCTCTCAGGAACGAATCAGTGAATCCAAAATACCCTGCTAGTGAAGCTAGTTTTTTTCCGTCTTGGGATTCAATGGCAGTAGCCAAGGGTTGATCTATCAACTCTGCTATGGCGATATCTGGAGATGTTTGGAAGTGTATCTGAAGGACTTGAATGGGCCAGCCCTGATTCATGTCCTCGCCCAACAATGTTTGAAGAGTACGTTTTGTCCTTGCTAAGTCTGCGCTGTTCTTTTCACTCTGTATTTTCTGGTCGGGGTTCTTACTAGGAGCGGTATCTTCGGCTGAAGGGGCAGTGGGGTCTTTTAGCAGAGATTCAATAGAGTTATTATTGTATTTGCAAATTGCGATGTAAGCTGCGATGCAGACCACGCTAGGTTTTCCGGCAGTAACTAACATTGTCGTCGCGATGTCATTGATAAATCTTTTTTGTAGTCGAGGGGTAACCAAGCCTGCTGCCATGGGGCTGTGGCGTTGCAAGATAACGCTACAGGTATCTGCGTCGCTCTGGCTTCCAAGGCCGAAAGTTTCTGCCCAAAGTGCCCTGAATGCGTCTTTCCACCCAGAGGTGATGATTGGTGGGGTACGAAATACCACGGGAAACTTCTTCGCGATAAAGTCCTTTGAGTCGTAGCTTTGCTCAGAGTCTCCGTTAAGATACTGTGAAACCTTTGTTGAGCAGAAAGGAACAATTACGCTTAAATTCTCGGTTCCCGTTACTGATGTGAAAATTTCAAGATCACTCCAGACCGAACGTAGGACGTCCCGAGGTAACCGGTCGAGGTTGTCGATGACAATTATGAAGTGATGATCTTTGACAGCGTGAAGGTGGTTCCTCAGTGCCCTTTTCAAGTCTAAAGGGCTGACTTCTTTGCTGATCTCGATCGTTTCAGTGATCTGATCATCCGAGCTGCCCTTCAAAAGGCTGCTGATATTCCACCGTTTCTTACCGACTTGCTCCTTTCCATTGAAAAAGTAAGCAAGCGTCAGGATGATTAGCGGTGCAAGACTTGTACCTAGATAAAATAGATGTTGCCACCAAGGTAATTCCAAGCTCCCCCGAAGCTGAGGCAGGTAGTCCCGAATAAAGGTAGGGCTCAGCACGCCACTTGCGATAAGCAATACAGCCCATACACTTATGTGACTTCTCGTGTCCTTCGTATAGCTGAAGTGTCGCCCTAGGGCAATGTCTCGGGTTTTGAGGGCCTCGGGGATCGCAGCTTTGTCTCCAGTCTTTGTGAGAAGAGAAGTAATCTGATCGGTAAATAGCTCGATAAAATTGCTCTTTATAGAGCCCTGGTAATTTTGCTCGCAATCAAATATCCACAGCACGGACTTCGAACCTTTGTCCTTGATCTTTCGTTCGAGCATCTGAAGTATGGAACTTTTTCCCGAGCCAAACTCACCATCAAGACCAATTACACGGTGGTTTTTTCCGCTACTAATGTAGTCATGGATGGCTTGTGCGACTCTATCGTGGCTCTCGCCCTTGAAGGCATCACGTTCAGACGGGTTTTCGCTTTGAAAATTTAAGATGTTCATCAGTCCTTTGCACCTTCCCAGGCCTTACGACGTGGCCGATAGGTGAGAGAATACTGGTTTTGATAGCCAAGTGCCTGATTGCTTTCTGAGAAATTGAGTCCAGCGTTTCAGTGGCTGATTTTTCGAAGGAATGCCTGAGACCGACGGTGTCCATCGAGTGACAAGTCCCCGAACGGTGCCTCTCTTTGGTGGTCTAGAGTGCAGCTGTGCTGCACGCTGACCAGGCCATCGTTGGAGAGGGGGATTCGCCGCGATGGGCAATCAGCTCTCTAATTCTCGAACGACGCTAAGGAACTTTGTAATGGCCGGTAGTAGCTTTTTTGCACTCTTGGACGACATCGCTACGTTGCTGGATGACATTTCGCTCATGAGCAAAGTGGCGGCCAAGAAGTCGGCAAGCGTTCTCAGTGATGACTTGGCGGTGAACGCGGAGCAAGTCACTGGGATGAAAGCTGACCGTGAGCTTCCCGTGGTGTGGGCAGTATTCAAAGGTTCGCTTAAAAACAAAGCGATCCTCGTGCCATGCGCGTTGATACTCAACGCCCTATTGCCTGCCGCTGTTGGGTGGCTACTGATGGCGGGGGGAGCGTACCTATGCTACGAAGGGTTTGAGGCTATCAAGGACAAGCTGAGCCGCACTGATGTTGCGGACAAAGGAGCTCCCAAGAAGGTTAAGCCCAAATCGCCTGACGAGCTCGCGGCCTATGAGAAACGGAAAATTTCTGGCGCTGTCCGCACCGATTTTATCTTGAGCGCAGAGATTATCGTGATAACACTAAATATTGTGGCTGAGGCTCCAATGTTCCAACAGATCGCCACGCTTGTACTCATCGCCGTGATCATGACCGTTGGCGTGTATGGGTTGGTCGCAGGCATCGTGCGAATGGATGATGCGGGTTTAATTCTTGTTGATTCTTCCTCCACAGGCACGTGGGGCACCTTCGTTCGTGCACTAGGCCGAGGACTCCTCGCAGCAGCACCGCTACTGATGAAAACCTTGTCATGGGTGGGCACGATAGCCATGTTCTTGGTAGGAGGTGCTTTTGTCGCAGACGGGGTCGAGCCTTTAAAACATTATGTCGAGGCGCTAGTCAGTGGCAGTGGGTTTTGGGAGTCCGCTGCCACTTTGGGGCTTCACTGTGCGATAGGGGTCGTTGTCGGAATGGCTGCCGCTTTGGTAGTAAATGGTGTGACCACACTCCGAGGTAAGCTGGCCAAGTAAGGGATGCGACTTACACCTTACATAATGCCGCCGGCCTCTGGAGCCTAGAGAGCCTGCTCTTCTTCTACCTCAGCCTGGAAAACCTCAATCAGCTTCTGATTGTAATCGTCGAGATAGCTCTGCAGTCCTTCCCGATCAACGAGCCTCACACCTGCTGAGGTGGCGAGCTCTTTGGCCGACTTGGTGTAGTACGAATTGGTGACCACCATCGCTTCGTCGCAACCATAGAAGGCCTTTGCCGAGATCGCCTGCTGCACTGCAGCGTTCCCCACAGATCCCGTGTAGTTCTTCGCCTGGATGACCATGTTTTTACCGAACCGACTCACAAACAGATCAGCACCTTGGTCGGCGGTCTTCTTGGTTTCTTTTACGTCGAAACCAATGGTTTGGAAGATCTCGACCAGGAACGCCTCGAACTGAAAACCGTCCATCGCGTCCACGAGGTACATGGTGATAAACCGATTCGGATTGAAGTGCTCAAGCTGGCTACCGAGACGTTCAACCAATATGTCGAAGTAGATGGCCTCGCACAGGCTGAGCCCGCTGCGAAATGCTGGCAGGGTCATCAGTGCAGCGCCTGCCGACGCGTTCGCCTGGGGATTGAATTGCATGCCTGGATAGGAAATATCGTTCTCCCACAGGTAGTAGTAGAAGAGGGCCAGGTCTGAGCGAAATGTCGTTCCTGCCTCGTCGATCCACGACCGAAGGGTTTCATTGAGGTCGGCCCTGATGTGTCGGCTGAGCTCTCTTGAGAAGCCTGCATAAGTCGAGTTGAATGCGGTTGTCAGCAGCAGCTTATCCAGCAGCGATGGCAAGCCCTCAAGCTCATCAAAGCCTTTACGGATCAGCACTTCTCGAAACAGCTCACGCTCTGTGTACGCACCATCCATCCTCGGGCCAGGCACGCCGACATCTGTAGCTCCAGACGTGGCTTCTCGGGTCGTATGGATAAAGTTTGTGAAGTACGGTTGCTTGAGCTGCGCGTATTTCCTCAGCACGTTGTTGAGCAGGTCATTCAGCTGAGCCTGCTCCTTTTTCTTGCCCAAAAAGTCCTTGATGAGTCCTTTGGACTGGTACTGGAAGTCGGGGTAGAAGGATGGGTCAAGAGGCGTCAGATGCTGAGCTCGCAGTTCTGACGAGGGGGACAACTGAGAGCTGTTGCACCACGGGCAGGCGGTTTCAAATGTGGTTCTGTTGCATCCGTTGCATTGATAAATCATGGGAGTCCGTTCTGAGCAGAGTGCGATATGAAAACGAAGGGAAGGGCAGTCCTGATGAGCTATCGCCAGCCCGTGAACAGCCCGATGCCTAGATCGTGCGATGCTGAAAGATAGCTCAGTGCTATGCCGGCGTCCACGCTGCCTTTTCGCGATGCTCACTCATCGAGAAACCCCTTCTCGACGAATCTTTGATGGTGCATCTCGCAAATCGCGATGGCCGATTTGTATGATTCCAGTTGATCAGCCCCATTGTCGTGCGGGTAGTCTTCAGGACGCATTTCCCTGAGCTGCAGAAGCTCATCCCGGTTGGCTTCGGCCTGGCGAACCCATCTAGCTTGGATGGTCTCAGCAAGCTCTTCAAAGCCATCGGACGTTCGACCATGTTCCCAGAACCACTGCTTCATATCCTGGTACATCTGAAAGTGTCGGCTGTCGAATCCCCCTCGATGGTTATCAATTTCGAACGAGTACCTAGAAGCATCGTATTGATGGAGGATGAACTGTTGGAGCAGATAGGCGGTGCCGTACTTGCCTTCGAGTAGGGTCTCGCGATGGGTAACGTACGGTGACTCGGTCATTTCGTCGTCCTGTCTGAAGTCAAAGAACTCAGTCTAGCTAGCCTCCGGCCAAACACATCAACAAGCGATTCACTCGGTCACGAAGTAGCATCGCGCGGCATTTTGACGTGTCGCATCAAGCAAGGCCTAGGCGCACGCTCCTACCGGGACAGTCAAAAAACTTGCCGTACGGTTCATGATTTCAAGCGGCTTCTGCAACTGCGCGCCGGCTTGGGCGCCAAAGTTGTTACGGGTATCGCGGGCCGCCCCGGCGAAGGCACAGCCGAGAGGGCACGATCCTCGGTCTACCGCTTGAGGACGGAATTGCGGCTCCACATCAGATTGCTATTAGCATAACTTCGGGTGCGAGTCGGTGAGATAGGTGCTCGATCCTTCCACGCGCGGATTGCGCCCGGTGCCCTGATTGTCCGAGCCCGCAGAGTGAGGTATTCAGGAGGGCTCAAGAGCGCTCTCAACCTTCAGTTGCAGTGTTAAAACTGCCCCAGTGCGGAAGCGCGGCTTGGCTTCCATTGTCCTAGGGGACGGATCAAAACTGCAAAGGCAACCTCCCTTGGGTGTGCCAGACGCCCCGAAGCTCATCAACGCTGATGTATAGCCTTGTCAACGACAACCCAGCATTTAGCACCGTTATAGTCATCGCCGCCTTCTGCGATAAATACGTTACCCGCTTCGTCAATCGCGTGCACGCCTGGTCGCTCATGTCCTGCGTCCCGCAGGGAGTCCTTCCAAGCGTACGCCTCGCCATCCCAAAACAGTACAACGCCGCCCAGGCATTCTTTGTGACGCTCTTTCCATTGGGTGGCGATCGTAAGTAGCTCCTCAAACGATGGATTCATAAGCTGCATTTTCTCCGTTGCTGACTCCGGCTGCACAACTCTAGTAGCTAAAGTCCTCCAGCGGCCTGGCATATCAGAGTCTGCCGATGGAGGTCGATTCCTCCAGATGTAGAGTAGCTATCTGACGGAGCTTGGCATCGCTTGTAAATTCCAGGCACATCCAGCAGTGCTTTTGCAGGAAGGTTCAGAGCGCTATCTCCTCCAGCTGTGGTGCGACATGGGTTCTCCAATGTGCGAGTAGTGGCAGGCAAGCAAGGTAGTACATCAACCAGCATGCGTAGATACTCGAATGATGGTAGCAGTTGCCAGAGGCCAACTTTCCATGCGCCAGTTCGTGGCGCAGGCATGGCCCGCCCTTGAAATTGAAGAGGAGATCAATGGTGTAGATCAGATCCACACCAAAAACCGACTCCAGCTCATCGCGTCGATTCTTCAACAGCCCACTGATCGACCTGTCTTCTTGCAGCATCTCTTCATCGAGTTTCGACGTATCGAAACCTGAGTCGCTAAGCACGTGGCGCAGAGAGTTTTCCAGCTGAGGGAATAGCAGGTGACACGCAGACATCATGTCGCCTTGGAGAAAGCGCGCGAGCCCCAAGGCATAGATGTGTTCAAAACCTGGGCAAACAAAATGGCTGGCCGTGGTGATCACCATCAGATGGCGATCGTCGACAGCGAAATTTGTCAGCAATGTCTGAGCAGCAGGTTTAATTCGGCTTTCGACTGCCATTTGGTAGTGGATATCCAGAGGGATCAGGCTTTCATGCGCATACCACTCGGGCGGAGGCGTCTCGTTTAGGTTAACGACAGGCGCTTGGTTGACCACGCGACCTAAGACATCCGTGTATATACGCCCACTGAACAGGTCGGACAGGAACGAATCGCTGCGATCTTTGATGATGTCTGTATGCAACGCCATTTTCTGCGGCACACTGCAAACATGGGCAAGCCTGTAAAAGAAGTTTGGAAGCGTCAGGTTGCGGAAGATATCGATGGTTCCCTGGCGCTCTTCGCTCAGATCCATGGGTGTTAGAAATGATGAAAACTCATGAGCGGCCTGTGCTTGCTGCTCCAGCAGATCGGCCTTCAGGGTTTCCAGCTCTTTTTGCATTCCCGGGATTGACCGAAGCTCCCGGATGGCATCCCGCGTCCAGCTCGCTTTGGCCAGGAAGCTGTTCACTCCTTCTCCCATTTTAAGGGTCTGTCCTATCGACTTGAGCTTGCAGCGTTTGAAGCCCTCTTGATCTTTGGACAGCTGGTGGGCCTGCGCGGCTAGATCCCATAGCACTTTGACCGCCATCGCATAGTCATTTGCTTCTGAGTTGTTTGCCGACCTCTCCGCGTCCTGTGCCACCCGCGTCCATTCAATAAGGCTGAAGGCCTGCCCTAGGCGAGCAAGTCGATCGAACGACGAGTAGCATTGCAGCTCATCCGCTTGGGCGTACAAGCGCTTCCATAAGGCCACAGCAATTTCAGGTGGAGTTCTCCGCTTTCCGGTGCTGGAGATAATATGAAAAACGCGGTGGAGCAGATCTACGATTTTGGAAGACAAGCCGGAGGGCGGCTCGTAGCTGAACGAGAGCTTATCGTCGAGATAAAACTCGATTGCCTGGCAATACGCCTCGATGGATAAGCTGGCGCATTTGTGGAGGCTCTTGTGGTTGTACCACGCTATATCAGCAACCCGCGCTCGTATGAGTGGATGATCGATATTCTCCGCAATAGCGGCGAGCACGTGGCTTTGCTCACCGGCGATGTCTGCGGGAACAGGAGTGCGCATTCCGTCCCTGGTCAACCTCGGCCCGAAAGCATCCTGGCGATCAACGGAAAAATGGTATGAGCACACCACCATCAGCACTCGATAAGCCCGATACGCTCCACGCTGATCTTCGGCAAGGGCCTGCTTGGATAGAACACTGAACTGGGTGTCGAGCGAGTAAAATTCGAGCGTATCGATGGTTTCCAGCAGGTGGGTGATTTTCGTTTGCTGAAAGTCCTCGATCGACGCCCGTTCCAATTCAAAGCGATTAGGCGCGCTGTCGCCAGCTGCGTCAGGCTCTGCAGCTGTCTCTTGCAATTGTGGGTCGTTGATTCCGGGGTCAGCTTGATGAGTCGTACTTGGTTGGTCTGTGGCCTTCACTCTTATTTACTCCTACCTTATGTGCCTCAGACACACGGCTCTGCTATGACGAAAGGCGGGGCAGGTTTGAGCAATCCCTGACCGAACTGAGGATTGGTAATATACGGATTACCTAGGTGGGGATAGGTGATACAGGCACAGCGGATCATTCATTGACGCGCGTCCAGAGCTTATTGACGGTCTGCTTGCTGATCCCCAAAGTTTCAGCGGTCATTTTCTGAGACATCCCTTGGGCTTTGCACTTGAGGACGTTCTCCAGCCTTTGCGAGTCCATCTGCCTACCGGGGAGCCGCGCGACCAGCTCACCGTCTTTGACCTGATTGGCGATCTCGTCCAGCCCACCGTCGGCCTCGAATTTTTCCAGTTCGGTGCGCGCTTGGCGCAGAAGGCTGTCGGTCGTTGCTCCCTTACTAGTCGCCACGGCGAGAGTCAAAAATGTAAGGGGACTGATCCCGAAGGTCTCGCTTATGAGCTCAAGCTTCTCGACGGTAATACCTGATTTTCCGTGTTCCAATCTTGCAAGGTAGGTGTGGCTGCTGGCCTCGGCGAGGCTCTCCAGGGTTCGCTTTTCTTTACTGCGAAGCGTGCGAAGTACTGCGCCGATCGCGAGCCTAAGGTTCATGGAGCTTCCCCAAAGCCAACGATAAAGCCATGTTGCCTAGTCCCCTTCCACTGTATATAGTTGCTTCTAGGGGACTGGCATTGTGGATCGGCCTGCCATGGCACAGGCGCGCGTTCCTTTCCAATAGGTGGAGCAAACGCGAAAACCTTGTGTGGGTAGTGTGCGGAGCGTCTTTGCGGTCAGTTCAATATACCGATAAACCGATCATTGGTGGCTGTCCCTGCTCTGATCACCAAGCGTTGCTCAGCGCCACAAAAAGCTATGCAGCACACCCGTGAGTTGTCATGAAAATTCTGGTTTTATCTGATTTGCACAATGAGTTCGCACCGTTTCCGAAACCCAACGACGTGGTCGACCTGGTTGTGCTCGCTGGAGACATTGATCTGCAGGCCCGAGGTGTGCTCTGGGCGAATGAGACGTTCACTTGTCCGGTCATCTATTGCTGCGGTAATCACGAGCTTTACCGAGGCCACCTTGATCGCACCTTGAGCAAGATGAAGGCTGCAGCAGCGCCTCATGTTCATGTGTTGGAGAACGAATCGTGGGTTCATGGCAATGTCAGGTTTTTGGTCGGTACGGCGTGGACGGATTTCACGTCTACGGGCGATGTGGTCGCAGCATCGATGACGTGCGCGAGTGTAATGAACGACTTCAAAATGATCAGGGCGGATAGCAATTATCGCCGCCTTCGCCCTGCTGACGTCATCGCAAAAAATCGGGCGACTCGTGAGTTTTTTTACCGTGAGCTCAGCATTCCTTTCGAGGGGACAACGATCGTAGTGAGTCATCACTGCCCGATACCAGAAGCCGCCGGCGATGAGCATGATGGTCATGTCAGCGCGGCCTATTTCAATCGCTGGCATTCCTTGGTGGAAAAAGCCAACGTGTGGATTTTCGGCCATACGCATCGATCCATCGATGCCATGTTTGGCGAATGTCGGGTGATTTCAAATCAAAGGGGGTATCCCGACGAAGAAACGGGTTTCGACCCGCACAAGATTGTGGAGATCACTTCATGACCAATAAGCAGATTATCCGCTTGGCTCAGCCTCCGGCGGTTCCTCCGTTGGTGTTAGTGGCCAGTAACATTGACTGGGGTGTCAGCGTAGACGCATACCTTTGTAGCGCAGCGCGAATAGGCAATCGGTACGCTGCCGAGGCGTTCCTAGACCGCTCAGGCGTCATCAACGATGGCATGACGGTTGCCACCCCGCCTGTTACCGTTTTGATGCATAAGAACGGATTCATGCTGGTGCGCAGTCAATGCCTCAAGGATCACTACGTGATAGTCACAGAGCATTCCTAGAGGCTGATTCAATGGCATCAAATGAGCGTGTGCCGATTGAGGTATCAGACGCCTCCCTGATCAATTTTGGCCGTGCGATTACGGCTTTTCTGCACCAGCCTGAAATTGAGGGATTTAGCCTGGTCGGCAGAGTTTATTTTGACAATAAGGATAGGTTTCGAAATGGTCGCTTGATACGAACGTCCGATGTCTTGGAGTTTGTCGAGATAGCCGATCACCTTGTGGCAATAACTCTCACAGGCAGTGCGTACGTACTGATTGCGCCGGCGTGCAACCTACTGACGCTGCCTGGAGAATGACCATGGAGCTATTACCGTTCTTTGAAATGATCTCTCTAGAAGGTCACTCCATGGCAGGCGCTTCTTCATTAGCCGCCTCGACGATCGAGAAAAAGCTCCAGGTTTCAGGTAAGCCTTGGTGCGCGGTTTCAGGCTGGATACTGTTTGATGTAGTCAGCGCAGATGGAGTTGTGCCGCTTCCAAAGCCGATGCTTCCAATGATCATGTATGCCCATCACGTCAAGATAGATAGCAGCCATCGGCTTCGCAGTGGGGACAGCGTCATGTCTGGGTTCGCAGTGTCCTACAACCAGGATGGAGTATTCGAAACCGCCGGTACCATTTACATACTCATGGGCCGAGGTTTCAGGAAGGCGGCGGACGCTACCGTGGTGAGCGCGGCCCAGTTGCGCTTTGGTGGTCTCACGCAAACTTCCTGAGGTCTGGTTTCTGAGTGGCCCGATCTCCTGCCTCGAAACAAGGTGACGGATGATGAGATACAAGGCCGTGCTTCTGGATGCTTTCGGGACGATTTTGCAAATCAATCCTGGCAAACATCCGTACAGACAGCTTTTGAAAGAGGGGCTTAAGAACGGACGTCGTTCGAGCCCCGACGATGTAAAAAACTTGATGAGGTTTAACGGTGGGTTGTCCGAAGCGGCTGATCACTTGGGCATCAGCGTTCATCCTTCTCGGTTGGCTGAAATCGAGAAAATTCTTGAGGATGAAGTCAGCTCCATCGAGGCATTCCCTGATGCCCTAGAGGCCGTCGCATTGCTGCAGGAGCGCAGTCGCCTGGTTGCAGTCTGCAGCAACCTTGCGTACCCATACGGTCGCGCTGTCAAAACGTTATTTCCGACCATGGATGCATTCGGGTTTAGCTATGAAATTGGCCTGGTTAAACCAGACCCACGGATGTATCAGGCAACCTGCGAAATGATCGGCGTCGAATCCGACAATGGATTTGGTGAGAACAGAGTCATCATGGTGGGTGATTCGCTGCGCTGCGATTGTCACGGCCCGCGCGAGGTAGGTATCACCGGAATACATCTCGACAGATCGAAGGATGAGGGCATCAATGATTTGATGGTTTTTGCCGGGCATGTGCTTTGCGAATCGTAGCAGCGTTGGACACATTCAGGTTTAGGAGCCACTTGGCGCTCTGACTTATCCGGAATGCCGCCACTGAAGAGGTCAGAGACCGTGACTAGTGAAAGCGTGTACTGCGATATTCAGATGACTATCGAAGAAGCTGTCGAGATGCTCGAAGTCCTTCGAGCCTTGCGCGAGGCTGGTGGCTATCCGGCGCTTGAAGACAAATTTCGCGACATGCAGACCCAGCTCACCGACTCCATCAGCTACGCAGCGTCAGACAGAATCGGATTGCTACAATCCAAGCCCAAACATTAGCACCATGGAATCGCGGAGCTACTTGCGGGAGCAGACTAGCAAGGTGAGTTGCGGGGACGCTTACTGCCTGCCTGCAAATCCGCGTGGTAGGAAGATCGAACCGACGGGCCGGATGCCACATTCTGAAATCCCATCTTTCTACCGATTAGGGCAAACCTGGAGAACTGATCCGGATGCACAAAACGCTGAGCAGGGAGGTGGTTTCGTGACGGTCGAAGGTATTGGCCTAACGTTAGCATATCGACGTTATGCTCTCTTGGGCGGTGCATAACTTCGATGACCTCATCATCCGTCTCACCTAATCCCAACATTAGCCCTGATTTGGTGGGGACGTGAGGGACACGCATTTTGAATCCCTCCAGGTCTAGAGACCACTCGAAGTCAGAGGCTGGTGCTTACGCCATTCAATCGCCCGATGCGACGGAATAAGGGCTATTACCTGGTCAGGCCTAGAAGCCTCTCAAGCCATCGTTACGCGCAACAGTTTAGGGAATGGATTTTGAAAGCTGAGGTAGAGCAGCGAAGTCGAGTGAAAGGAGCAAGTTACTGCCCAGTCGACTGCCCCTGGCTTCACGCTGCTGAAAGGTAAGATGCAGAGGTAAGGGCGGAGTCTGGAAACGTTGTTTGCTCTCAGCGTTTTGGCACCCACGGTGTCGTTGCCATCACTCAACGAATTGGATGTATTTTTGCTTCAAACGCAATGGTGGCAGCGGGCATGTCCGCAGTTTTTTTCAACCGGAGTTGATTCAGCATCCACTCTTCGGCCTCGTGGCACCCCTGCTGTGTAATTGCATTCACTTGACCACCCGTTTGCATTCGACTTGACCAGTCGTTTGCATCCGACTTGACCAGTGCACATGATGCGTACGTGAACCTTGGACAGGGTGCGTAGGTGTATTAGCTTCATGTCCCCAATCCAGGACAGGATTATGATTGGTTAACTACCTTTTTTACGTTTTCGGCAGAAACCGTTGTCCTAATCCAGAAAGGCAGGCTGTTCTGGGTGCTCGGCTCAGTTTCACTACACGTCGTGGGTTCGCTGGCAATGACGGCTGCCGGGCTTCTGTCCTATCAAATATTCGACACGCGCTGAGGAGATGAACATGAAAGGTTTCCTGGTGACTTTCTTTACCCAACAGAACCGTCGCTATCAGGGAAAGATGCTCGGCGACTGGATCGTTGATTTGGCGAAAGAAATGGGACTGCGAGGTGCGACCCTATCCACAGATATTGAAGGCTTTGGGCATACCGGTCGGCTGCATTCCTCGCATTTTTTTGAAATGGCGGATCAGCCTACCGAAATTCGTATGGCCATCACCGAGGACGAATCGGAAAAGTTGTTCAAGCGATTGGAGCTTGAGGATATCTCGTTGTTTTACATAAAGACCCCAATTGAGATGGGCTTCGTCGGAAAAGATGCCACCTAGTTTGGCCTGCTTTCATAAGCTGTGACTTGACGACGCCTTCCCGTAACACGATTTTACATTTTGGACAGGGCTAGCTAAGATCGGCGCATTGGAGATGGCATTCCTCCATTAACCAACCGCTGCGCCCGTAGCAGCTGATGATGCCTACAGAAACCTGATCAAACCAGGTCTGTAGGCGTTCGCGCTCAGAATCCCTTTTTGGTCAGGCCTACTTACTTTTTGTGGCTGGCCAAATGTCTAAATTTCGACGACCTGAACAACTCGACTTACTGCCCTATATTGCGAAATGGCTTGCGCTTGCTGGTCTTGTAGCTCTTTTGGCAGGCTCTGCCTCTGCGTTATTCCTTCTTTCTTTGGATCATGCCACCCAATGGCGAGAAGCCCATCCCTGGGTGCTCTGGCTCCTGCCAGTTGCTGGCTTCGCCGTGGGACTTGCGTATCACTTGATAGGCAAACCCGTTGATGCCGGAAACAACCTGATCATCGATGAGATCCATGATCCTAAGAAGATCGTGCCTGTGCGCATTGTGCCGATGGTGCTAATCGGAACCGTGGTTTCCCACCTCTTCGGTGCATCTGTGGGACGTGAGGGAACGGCGGTGCAGATGGGCGGGGCTCTTGCTGATCAACTGACGCATGTCTTTCGGCTACGCCGCGAAGATCGCCGGGTGATTCTCATGGCCGGTATCAGTGCTGGCTTTGCGTCCGTCTTCGGCACCCCTCTTGCCGGGGCTTTGTTCGGACTTGAAGTGTTGGCCATCGGACGAATGCGTTACGACGCTCTTTTCCCTTGCGTGGTTGCGGCAATCGTTGCTGACCAAGTGGGGCAAGCCTGGGGAGTGGTTCATACGCATTACGTCATTGGCGAAGTGGTTCCCGTGCAGCTCTGGAGCGTCATGGCTGTGGTAGCTGCAGGGATTATCTTCGGCCTCACTGGCCTTCTATTCGCGACGGCCACCCATAAGCTCGGGGCTTTCGTTAAACGACTTATCTCCTATTCGCCATTACGCCCCTTCGCCGGAGGCCTGCTGATCGCAGTCGCCGTGTGGGCGCTCAGTGGTAACCATTATATCGACGTCGATAAATACATCGGACTGGGCATTCCGAGCATCGTCCAATCCTTTCACATGCCAATGGATCCTTGGGACTGGCTTGGAAAGATGTTGTTCACCGTTGTCTCCCTGGGGACTGGATTCAAGGGCGGCGAAGTCACTCCGCTGTTTTACATTGGAGCCACCTTGGGGAACGCGCTAGCGCCCCTATTACATCTCCCCTTCGGCATGCTGGCTGGTATCGGTTTTGTCGCCGTCTTCGCTGGCGCAGCTAATACGCCACTGGCAACCATTGTCATGGCCATGGAGCTCTTCGGCCCTGAAATTGCTCCGCTTGCAGCCATTGCCTGTATCTCAAGTTACCTCGTATCCGGGCATACCGGGATCTATCACGCCCAGCGCGTGGGTCACAGCAAACATCACCGTCCTCTGCCGGAGGAAATCCGGCTCTCAGATATCAAGCAATTTCATGCTCAAAGTGAATCTGCCAGCGAGCGGAAAGTGGCTCCTATCAGGGAAGAGAAATGACCGGACATCGCCAAGATCGCCTGACAGTTTTGCAGCTCTATGTCACTGGCGCTAGCCGGGCTCGAGTTACAAATTTCTGGCACCACCTGAGTGTGCCCGGGCTTGCCCAACACCTTCTTAAAGTCGCCCAAAAAGATAAGATTGAGCAGATGATGCTCAAGCTGATTCTGCAGGCTATTTACCGGGCCAAGCATTTCCCATCATTACCCGGAGCTCGGTGATATGCGTCATCACGATGAAACGCTGCGCACCTTTGCGCAACCACGCTGACGAGTTGCGCAAGGTGCGAGCTCCCGCGCTATGACTCGCTCAGATTCAGCATTTTTTGAAAACTGCAAGGGATTGGAGCGAGGTAAATGGTTGAAGATGGGGCGTTGGGGGAACGCAGATGAGGTGCGGGAAGAGATTCGTAAATCGGTAGCGGCGTACAACCTGCAGAAGGAGGCTTCCAAGTAGTGTTACTCAATCAGAAGAGCGCAGATCAGGAAATTTCTCTGAAGGAAAGAAAAGACTTTTTGCTGCTGCCGAAAATTGCTGAATTGACGCGCTGGGTAACGGCCCAGTCAACGGGCGAAAGAACATTACCGTATTTCGATCCGCTGGATGGCGGCGTCTTCGCAAGGGTATTGATTTTGTTGGAATCGCCCGCTCGAACGATCAGTCTTCCACGGTACGTCTCAAGAGACAATGCGGGGCCTGCACAACGCAACCTCAAAGGTTTCATTGAGCAGGTTGGACTGGCACGTCACGAAACCGTCCTTTGGAATTTGTACCCTTGGCTACCAGATCTCGAAAAGCCCAAGGGTGCGCTCCGCAGAGCGCAAATCGACGAAGGTATCGAGATGCTGATCACGCTACTGACGCTTTTTCCTGATCTCGTCACTATCGTATTTGCCGGACGTGTTGCCCAGAAAGCCATACCGCGTGTTCGGCTCGCCTTCCCTGACTTTTCATTGCTGAAAATGCCACACCCCAGTCCCCTTTCTGTTTGCACTCACCCGAATGTTAGGCAGCGCATTTTGTCCACATTGCATCACGCCAAACAGTCGATCGAGTAGCCAAAGGCTCAGGTTTTGCCCGCCTTGTTCAGTGAGGCAATACACGGCGAGACGAACAAGTTGCCGCGATAGGCACCCGCCAGGGTTTTGGCCGCGACGATCATCCACATGACGGTGAGCATCAACACCAGTGCCACGCCAAAGAAGCTAAAGAACGTGAGGTGCAGCATAGAGCCCAATTTGAGGGTTGTTACGGCGTACACTCCCAGCGGAAAGGTGAAGCCCCACCAGCCGAGGTTGAAGGGGATGCCCTCCCTGAAGTAGCGCCCGGTAATTAGCAGCGCCAATACCATCCACCACAATCCCAGCCCCCAGAACAGCACACCACCGATCAAGCCAATGCCCTCGGCTACGACGCCGATGCTTGCCATTCCATGAGCAGCAAAGATCGCTGGAGCATCGTTGCCCAGCACCAACATCCCCAAAGCTCCGGTACCGATCGGCCCTAAAGACAGCCAGCTCGATGCTGCCATGCTTTCATGAGGTAGTTTGTGCAGCGCCATGCGCAGTAACAGGATCACCAGGATGCTCAAGGCGACGGGCACCGAGTAGGCCCACAGCACGTAGCTGGTGATGAGCATGGTGAACTGTGCGCTAGCGTCAGCGAGGTGCGGAGCCAATAGACCGCCACTCGCGGCAGCCACCTCAGCCGCAACTACTGGCAGCAACCATACCGCTGTCATCTGATCGATGCTGTGCTGCTGACGGGTAAACATCATGTAAGGGATCAGCACCCCGCAGGCCAATGCCATGGCGACATCGATCCACCACAACACTTCCGCTAAAGCGACTACCCCATCCCCCCAGCGTGGCAAACCATAAAGGAGAAAACCGTTGATGATGGTCGCCAATCCCATGGGGATGGTTCCAAAAAACATCGATACAGTGGAGTGGCCGAAGATCTGTTTGGCCTCATCGAAGAACAACACCCATCGGCTCGCGTACATCAGCGTAAACAGGCAAAACAGCACGATATTAAAAAACCACAAAGCTTCCCCTAACGCTTTGGGCCACTGCGCAGCAAAAGGCAGTTGGCCCAGAGCCAGAGCCAGAATCCCGGTGCCCATCGTGGCGGCGAACCAGTTGGGTGTGAACTGCCGGATCGCTTCTCGTGGATTGGACAAGGCCGCCAGGGGATGGCTGCCGCCCATGATAGCTGCGAGTCGTGTATCACTCATTTTCGCGCTCCCGCTTCAGTGTGCCTTCAATATGACATGGTTGAAGTATAGCTTGATGGGGATAGCGGTAAAAACGGATAGTATAGGTTTACATTACCTATTAAGAAGGTAGATTTCTTGAAGCTAAGCCTACGTCAGCTACAAATTTTCTGCGCCGTCGCGCAGCACGGTAGCACCACCAGCGCAGCCATTTCGGTGTCACTGTCCCAATCTGCAACCAGCGCCGCACTGAACGAGTTGGAAAGTGCCTTGGATACCAGGCTGTTCGACCGTGTCGGCAAGCGTTTAGTGCTGAACGATAACGGCCATGCCTTACTGCCTCAAGCCAGAAGGATGCTTGAGAATGCACAACAGATAGAGGCCAGTTTCTTACCAGGCCATGCCGGGCTGAAAACACGCTTGCGGGTAGGATGCAGTACCACGATAGGCAATTATGTTCTGCCATTGATTCTCGGTGAGCTGCGTCGATCAGCATCACATTTGAGGGTCGATGTCGACATGGCCAATAGCATGGCGGTCGCAAGACGAGTCGCCGATTTCGAGATTGATATGGGCCTGATCGAGGGGCCTTGCCACCTCCCCGAACTCAGTGCCGAGCCTTGGCTTGTTGATGAGCTGCTTATTGTCGCAGGCCAACGGCACCCCTTGGCAATAAAGCAGCAGGTCACACTTGACGACCTTCGTACTGCTGAATGGCTACTGCGCGAGCCAGGTTCTGGTACCCGCGAAGAAGTCGAACAACTGCTGCTGCGTCATCTGCACGATCTCGCCGAAACGCGCCAGATCGGCAGTTCAGAGGCCATCAAGCATACCCTCGCACAAGGCATCGGCATCAGTTGCCTGTCCCGCTGGGTCGTTCGGGATCTACTGGCCTCTGAAGCCCTGGTTCAACTGCCGCACTCCCTGCCTGCACTGACACGACGGTTTTTTCTGATCCGCCACCGGGACAAATACATCTCGCCTGGGCTTGAGCGATTCTGGGAACATTGCAGTCAATTCGTGAGCCAGAGGTAGCCAGACCTATTTATAAAACAGGTAAGAGCTACCAAAACAAGTTGTTTCCGGAATTTATCAAAGACGCATAAGGTCAACTCATTGCCCTGCAGCGATGAACGAGTTGTCTTTGCCAAGGCGCGACTGGATGCCTTGCTTACCCTTATGAGGAAACTCTGATGAATGTGATAAAGAAAACCGTCACAGCCCTGACGTTGGGTGTTGCGTTGGCCACAACGATGAGCGCGTGGGCCGCGGAAGATCGCTGGACGTTTGACGGCGATATTCACAACAACTCGCTGGCCGTCAGCCCTGATGAAACGACGGCGGTGGTCTCTTACAGTCAGCGTCCAGATGTAGTGGTTTATGATTTGAAAACCGGTAAGGTTCGCCAGGTTCTCACCGGCTACGTCACGCCGCGAAATATTGTGTTTTCGCCAACTGGCGATGTGTTCTACCTCTCCGACAGCAGTTTGGGGGTCGTGCGCAAGATTGACACCAAGACTTTGAAAGTGATCGCAGATATTCCGTTGGGCGCAGGTGCTTTTGGTACCACACTTAGCAAGGACGGAAGCCTGCTCTACGTCAACAATGAAGCGGCCAGCACGCTGTCGGTCATTGACCTTGATCACCAGCGGCCAGTAGCTGTGGTACCTGGCTTCTCCCAACCGCGCCAAGGTATCCGGGTAAGCCCTGACGGCAAAACCGTCTATGTCACCAACTTTCTTGGGGACAAGATTACCTTGGTCGACAGCAAGACCAATACCATCGAAGGTGAGATCACTGGCTTCAACAAGCTGCGCGCCATCTCCCTATCGGCGGACGGCAATACGCTGTACGCGGCTAACAGCGGCAGTAACAGCATCGCCGTTGTCGACACTCAAAAACGCGCCATCACAACCACCGTCATGGTGGGCAAAGACCCCTACGGCGCAGCCCTGACTCCAGACGGGCTGCACGTCTACTCGGGTAACCTCGGTGACAACAGCCTTTCAGTGATCGACACCAAAACCCTGAAAGTGACGACCACTGTGACCGGTTTGAAGGCACCCCGCCAGGCCATTGTCTTCACCAAAGACAAGTCGAAGGCTTATGTCCTCAACGAGGACTTGAGTATCTCCACAGTCGATCTCGCCAGCAACAAGGTGGTGTCGACGCTCAAGGCCGACTGATTGAACAGCGCAGGCCTTCATGGGGGCCTGCTGATACTCCACGACCAAGTGAATAATAATGAGTGAAAGTGATGAGTTCTGGATGATGAATCGCCGTCGCTCATTGAGCTGAGCTAGTGATGCTTGACCGTGAGCGTCGCTTTGCTCAATTGAGGAAGGCACAGGGTCGGGGGGGGGAGCCCAGTATTCCAGCAAAAAAATGATATCGGGACGTTTTTTCTATGGAATCGAATTAACCTGTTTGTGGCTCGTCTACTGTCTGATCGCCTGCTGTTTCAAATAGCAGGTGGGTCTTCTAAAAATTAAAAATGACCAAAGGAAATACATATGTTCAAAAAAATGATTCTCACCGTCGCTGTTGCCGCCTGCTGCATGTCGGGTTTGGCGGTCGCCGATGCGCCAGTCAAGCTGGCTGAAACGGACAAGGGAAAAGTACTCGTAGACGCGAAAGGAATGACTCTTTATACCTTCGGCAAGGACACCTCGGGCAAGTCGGTCTGCAATGGGCCATGCGCTGCAAACTGGCCACCTTTACCGGTATCCGCAGACGTGAAAGCGGGTCATGATTACTCTGTCGTCACTCGAGACGATGGCACAAAACAATGGGCATACAAAGGCATGCCACTTTACAGCTGGGTCAAAGATACCAAGCCAGGGGATACAACCGGTGACGGCGTCAATCAGGTCTGGCACGTTGCCAAGCCGTAACATCACATAATTAACTGGCTGGCTTGCGCCACTGGCTTTGTCAGTGGCGCAAGCCAGAAAAGTACACACCTGATATTTTCGCCAACATACAGCCGCCGCGCCTCATAAAGCTTTGATGGATCATGTCAAAGAAAAATGGGGCCGAGGCACCGTACACCCTGGACGTATTCCCGTAACGCCACACTGGGGTATGAAGCATCCAGATACTAAGCCCCATCTACACAGCCCATCTGGATCACCTCTGGACTGTTAAACTTCAATAGGGGCTAGCAGCGGGACTGGGATTTATTACGGTTTCAACCCACAGATCTGATTAGGGTAGGATGATACAAGGAACATAGCAAAAAGTTTAATTCCGCTAGGGACAAATTACTTAAAAAAGCTGATTGCGTTGTATTTTCCCATCTGTTTGCATTCAACTTGACCACTTGCATTCGTATTGCCCACCTGGGCAAGCGTCAGATGCTCTTACGACCGTTTTCGATTTTTGATCCTTCGCATTGATTCGCCTTTCAGTTCGATGATGTGGGACTTGTGAACGATACGGTCAAGAATTGCATCGGCAATCGTGGAGTCAGAGAACAGGTCTTACCATTTTTCTTTAACAAAGACGAGCGTAACTACGAAAATCGATGCTGCGATGAGCATGGGTATGTTCCAGGTCAGGAGGTCAGCAGCAGGAGGCTTGGCGCACGGGTCTGTCTTCCATGGAGGCCAGCCGTCCTTGATGATCGTTAACCCAGCACTGGTGTGCCTGCATAGTGACGTTCAGAACATCCAGTGCCCACTGTTCAAGCTCGGGGTGCAGGCGGTAGTAAACCCACTGACCTTGCCTTCGATCCGCGAGTAACCCGCAGGCACGCAGTTGGGCCAAGTGCCGCGAAACCTTCGACTGGTTATCGTCCAGTGCCCAGATCAACTCGCACACGCAAAGCTCACCTTCAGCCGAAAGCATGAGCATGATCCGGGCGCGGGTTTCGTCTCCAAGGCATTTGAAGAATGTGTGTGGTGCGAGGCTCATAAGCAATTGCCCTTTATATGTGGATAACCGAATATACAAATGTAAACACAATCAGTCTGCTTGTACAAACGCCTCGTGACGGAAATTTACGATCCGGGGATCAATGCTCACAGGTAGTCCACGGGGCAACGACACGGAGGGATTAGCCTCAGCACGCAAGCGGAGGTTTGATGTTCGAATGAATGCTCGCTGAACGCGATTTTGGATTCAGTACGCCAAGCGTAATGACAGGCTAGCTGGTCAGGTCGAATGCAATTGAGTGGTCAGTGCGAATGCAATCAACTGGTCAGCAGCTATGGAATTGGGTGGTCAGATACTAGGTAATTTTCCACCTGCATCATTGCATCGAATTCCGCATGCGTAAGAGGGAGTGGCACGTTCGCGCAAGTCTTCGAATCAGCTTTGGCGTTCGAGGATGTCCCCCTGAATTTTACGGTCATTTAGCTGCCCTGTATTCGCTCAATGTTTGGCCACCTTCGGTTGCCAATACCGAGGCTATGCGTCTAGCCGCCAGTATCCTTTGTCCACCGCCGCATTGGATCTCAGCGGCCACTCACGACGGCATTCACGATTTGAGACCGCTTGCACCAGTCCGTGACCTTGGAAACGTAAGACCTGCTTAGTCCTTAACAACGCGTCACAAACGGCTATGCACCCTAAGTATCGATGCACTGATACTATCTGGCCACTAAAGGCGGTATCCATCCATCTCCATAGGGTTAGCGCAATGACCGAAGCGGCAGGGAAGTACACCGAGGTCTACCAAAGCTGGCATCAGCATCTCTTCAATTTCAATCAGGCTGTCCGAGAAACCAATACCTTGGGCCTGCGCAAACCACAGCTCGCGGCGCTATACGCCTCGCTGGGGCATCTTGTGATGTCACCTAATACGACCGCTACAGTGGTAATGCCAACGGGTACTGGAAAAACGGACACCATGCTTGCGCTGCTGATCGCGGGCAGGTTGCCCAGGACGTTGGTGCTAGTCCCGTCTGATGCTTTACGTTCGCAGCTCGTGAAGAAATGCGATCTCAAAAAGCTTCGTGAAATCGGCGCCGTTTCTGAGACAGCGCTCAACCCTGTCGTCATGGCCGTCAGTTCAGGAATGTCGGTCGAAGAGGTACAGCAGCTCGCAGGCGCGAATGTCATTGTGGCGACGCCGCAAGCGCTGCAGCGCTTCGTCCCAGATGCGCTTCAGGCCCTCGCCGATCTCTGCAGCCACCTGATGATTGACGAAGCCCACCACGTAGCCGCCATGACATGGGGAAGGGTCAAGACGGCGTTTAAACAGAAACCCCGCCTGCAATTCACCGCCACGCCGTTCCGAGAAGACAACCAGGCGCTGGAAGGGACGATCATCTACAACTACCCGTTGAAGGATGCGCAGACGGACGGGTACTTCAAGGCCATCGAATTTCACCCTGTGCGAGAGTACAACCTGGAAATTGCTGACCAAGCGGTTGCGGACAAGGCGGTAGAATTACTGAGAAGCGATCAGGCTCAGGGTTTCAAGCACCTTTTGATGGTACGGGCGCGATCCCAAAAGCGCGCTGAAATGCTGTTCGAGCTGTACAAAAAGCATGACGATCTATCGCCTGTCCTCATCCACAGCAAGGTGAAGAATCGGGCAAATCTGATGGGCGATATTGTCGCAAAGAAACATCAGATTATTGTCTGCGTGGATATGCTGGGTGAAGGTTTTGACCTCCCGGAATTGAAGATTGCGGCCATTCATGACCAGCATCGAAGTCCAGCTGTTACGCTTCAGTTCATCGGTCGGCTTACCCGCGTCGACCCGACTCTGGGGGATGCGAAATTCGTTTCGAACATTGCGAATCAGAAGACGGATTATCAAATGGCCGCGCTGTACAAGGAGAGCGCTGACTGGAGTGCAGTGATTCGAGATGTCAGTAATGACAAGATCAGCCGCGAGATCGAAAAGGAGGAGTTCAGCGATCAGTTTTCAAACGATCCCGATTCCGAAGAAATCTTGGGCCTTAATCCAAACCCAAAAATCAGTGCGGTCGCCTACCATGTTGACCGTGATAAATGGCGGCCTGATGCCGCCGAGCATTTCTCTCAGAAGAGGGAGCAGCTGCAGTATCTCTCGATCAACGATGAGCAAGACACCGTCATCATGGTCACCCGCCGTGAGACGCCAGTGGGATGGGCGAACACTTCTGCTATTTCAGATACCAACTGGCTTCTTTATCTTGCTTACTACCACGCGCGGGACAAAACCCTGTTCATCCACTCATCGGGGGACGAGACGCAGACAGCACGGTTTCTCGGACTGATTGCCAAAGACTCCCGGCGAATCAGCGGCGAGCCGACATTCCGGACTTTGCACGACATCAAGCTGATGAAGCTTCAGAACGTGGGGCTGTCCAGGGCTCGTAAGGATCTGAGATTCACCATGCACGTCGGTCGAGACATCAATGCTGTCATCAACGAGATTCAGAACGGCACGGCGAAGAAGTCCAACATTTTTGCCACGGGATTCGAAGGTGGGCAGCGCACCACCGTAGGCTGCTCTCACAAGGGAAAGATATGGGAGATGAATTCGGAGTCCATTACGTACTGGATCGAGTGGTGCAAGCGCGCGTCCCTCAAGCTGAACGACGCCACGATCAAGTCCTCTGATGTGCTTAAAGATGTCATGCGTTCGGATAAGATTGAAGATGCCTGGCCGATGGGGCTTTTCTACGCCGATTGGCCAGAATCTATTGCGATCGAAAATGAGCAAAAAATTTCGCTGGTTTCCAATGGTGAGGTTTTCAATCTACTCGACGTTCGCCTGGATAAGCCGCAGCGCACCGATGACCTCACGTTGAGCGTGTCTGTCTTTGCCGCAGTCCCAGACGGTGAGCGGCAGCTTCCGGACATTACCATTCGGCTACTGCACGATGGCTACAAGGTCAGTTGCCCTGGCGTGAAAATCACCTTCGCCGATGAGCGCTTGTTAGAGGACTATCTCGATGCTAACCCTCTCGTGCTGCTCGCCGTAGATGGTTCGATGGTGGAGGGTAACTATCGCGCGTATAGCCCCAACAGCTTGGATCTCAAGCTGCCTGGGGATTTGATCGAACCTTGGAACTGGGGAGCGACTCCGCTCCACATCGAGTCCATGAGGGCGGCGCGTGACCTCGACACGGTGCAGGGTTTTACCTTCAGTCAAATTCAGAACGACTATTCCTTCATTTTTAACGATGACGGCAATGGTGAAATCGCAGACCTGGTGGCCATCCGGGAAACCAAAGACGCTATCCTGGTCGACCTCTATCACTGCAAGTACTGCCCGGCTAAGAAGGGGCAGGCGGCAAAACCTCGTGCCCAGGTGGAGGATGTTTATGAGGTGTGCGGTCAGGCGTCACGATCAGTCAAATGGCTATACACCCACGAAAAATTCTTTGATCGGTTGATGTACCGATATCAACAATCGTTACCCAAAGGGTTCGATAGAATTTTGAAGGGTGACCCCAAGGACTTGGAGCTGCTGCGCAACAAGTGCCATGACCACGAGATGGTCTTCAAATTCGTGATCGTACAGCCTGCTATCTCGGCAGCGAAAATTTCGGCTGATCAGCTAGCGGTGCTTGGCACCAGCTACTCATACATCAAGAGCGTATCGGCGGCAGATGTGAAGGTTGTCACCAGCCCGTAATCTGCACACAAAATGCTTGGGATCGGCCTGGTCGCTAGGCCGTACCTAACAGTGCAATTACGATTCAGGAGGGGAGGCGCTCTCAAGTGAGCCCCCCGCTGAGATTTGGATATTTGGAACCATTGATCCAGCGGCTCGCGTCTGCCGGTCGGAGCTTTGGCAAGCATGGCGCGACGCGAACACCTGTATGTCCTATTCGAGGCATCTCGGCTTTAAGTGTTTGTAAACTGTAAGGCGCAGTACGGTGGTGATGAAGTCGAGGCTTGGGTTACACATTGATTGGCTGAGCTGTCGTGTAAAGCCGCTAAAATGCAGCTTTTTGTTGAGGGAGGGGGAAGGCGTGCCAGCGCTCAGCAATTTCCTGGAGGCAGTCGCCGGGCCTTTTCGTTGGGAAGCCGAGTGACCCTCCAAGCCCGACCTCTTGAGCCTGCCAGCGGACTCTCTCCTTAGCTTCTTGAATCGCTTTTCGCCAAATCGATGACCGTCTTACCGAAGTCATTACGCCTGCGGCTTTACCCGAAAATCTTTGCATATAGTCGGTCGATGTTAGATTGAATCTTGCTAATCTCGTCTGCCATGGAGTTTGAAGGAGTTAATTGGTTTTGAAATTTAAGATCTATCAGGGCATCTTGAGATTCGTCTAGTATCTCAACGTTTTTTCGCATCAGCACTTCTTCTGGATCCTTGGTTAGGAGACGATATTCTTCATGAAAATAGACATGAAGAGATGCAGGATGTTTGTGGCCAGTTTTCTGAGCTACGATGAAGCAGATATCATCCCGTAATGCAGCAGTCCAGGCGATTTGAAGATCAGGATGCTTCTCGAAACGCTCTATCAGCAAAATGTGAATTTCTCTAGTGACAAAACGATGGCGAAACATTGACAAGCATGCCCTGACGTCTCCGAGTCCAGCAGATATGCAGAGTCGGTCAAAGTCCTTTGTCATGCTAGACTTCTTGAGAGGTGAACCCTGCACGGTTAAGAGTAAGGAATCTGGTATCGACTTGATACTCCCTCGTTCAACGAGCGCCCTGAGAAAATCTTTACGCTGCGTGATATATCGATCAAAGTCCATTGCTGCTCGACTATTGACTCGAAATTTTCTGATGGGAGCCGGATACTCTCGCTTTTTCGTCGGTATGGAGATATATAGTTTAGTTAGGACTTCAAGGTTCAATGAAAGTGGAATATCTATGAGCTCCTCAGGCCGTAGTCCTGTGAGCTTCATCATCCGGATCATGAACATTCGACGTTCATATATATATGTATTTAGTATATGAAAAAAACTTGGATCGTGCTTGAGTTTTGTGAGTGCGCGGGCCGGAAGTTCTTGAATGTTGTGATGGCGGAAAATGGCGTCTTGAACTGATTGAATGGCTTTCTCTGTGATTACTCCTTTATCGTCAATTGGAGGGGCTGGTGAAACTAGGTCGCTATGATATATCTCTAAATGTCCAGTGTGAGGGTTTCTCTTGAAAGTAATAGTGATTTGAGGGCTGCAGCCTGACTCACCTATCAGCGGTTGAACACTCAGGAAGGAAAAGTTTTCCGAGATCCATAGCAAGAAATAGAGGCATCGCAATTGTATGGTTCGGATGTGAGTTCGGCCCCGCTTGGGCTCGCGTACGCCATCCACGAGTATTTGCTCTTGCAGCAGCGCATTAGTGAAGTCATAAAAAAGATCGTCAGTAAAATCCCATAACTCAACATTTATCAGGCTGCAATAACGTAAGAGATGTGAGATTAGGCTCGCGTACACCCTCGGCGTTTCTTTGGCGGTCGTCTTGGAACAGACCGAGTGGAGCCAGTGATTCGCAAGGTGGCACGGTCGCCCGTCCGGCCAGGTCGCAAGAACGAAATTGCTGTACTTTCGCGACCGTACTCTGTATTTGTTAAAACCGATCGGAGCCACACTTGCAGGCACCAAGGCATTTTCTATTTCGACATACAGCTGACTGCACATATTAAATTACCTATCGACAAGCTTTAAAATTGAACCAGTTTTGCTCTGTGCTCCACTGTAGGATGCAATCGTTTTGAATTTTTCTCTGCTGATAATCAGTTGATTCTTTATTGACGTAGTGGCAAGTGTAGACATTTCCTCAGGCTGAGAGACAAGCCTTTCGAGGAACTGATAGATTTCTAGGTAAGCCATGGAACAAATGTGAGCGTATAATAGAGCCTGGGAATCTTTATCCTTCGATGCGACCTTTGATTCTTTATGTTCCAATTCAACTACTTTGAACGTCTCGAAGCATCTTTGACGCAATTCAACTAGATAGGCCCAATTTTGATATCCCTGCGCGGGCTCGTTGAGATTCATCGTAGCATTTCTGAGTGTATTATAAGCGATTGATGAGAACCTGCCTGCAATAGCAAGGGCACAGAACGACCTCATAGTCTTGAGCGAAAGAGTAACGCGCTCGTTGATGGTGATCTTCTTATTCAGAACGGCTTCCAGCCATTCCAGCCGGTTTCGGACATTTTCACTGCTTGAATTTCTCATCTTTAATTTCTCCGAATTTAATCGCGACTCCCAGTGATATCACTTCACTACTATAACCTTTCAGCTTTACTATATATGTCGATATTTCATATCGGCCAGTCAGGCGCATCTGACTCAGAAGTCCGATGAGTTGGTCATATTTCATCCCCGAAATGCTTGATACTCCAAAGTGCTCGCATGCATAATGATAGAGCGCAAAAAGTCCCTGATTGCTCTCCTTGTTGACCTGGTGTTTACTCAGTGCAACCAAGCGGTCTTCAACGCATTCGGATGTGAAACGAACCACGTCGTAGTCTACATCTTCTTCCGCGATGTAACTGTAAATATGCTTTCTATCTGAATGTCCAGCCGCCCGCCTCAATATCTCTGTGATTTTATCTCCTTCGTGTCTATGCATGACGAAAAGGAAGAACTTTCTCATCTCATGAACACGTATATACCACCGTCGCCCAAATTCATCTTTAGGGGTTTCGATTATGTCGCAGAATTTGTCTAAGCACATGTTTACTTTGTACGACATTGACTTGTTCGAGGGTACTCCATATCCTTTGCTTGGATAGTAGAACAAAAGCGTCGAGCCCTCTGAATTGTCGTCAAATATTTCTGCCAACTGTCCGCCCATAAGCTGGAGTAATTGGATGGCTCTGGCGGTGATGCTGGGGATCGCCTGTGAAATTTGGGGATTTATACCCAGGGCGCCTGCTTTTAATTGCTCATGCTGTAGTAACACACCTCCACTTGTATCCTCTTTGTCCAGGCAGTCTCGGCGCAAGTTATGGAGCTCGGTGTCTCGGATTGGCTTTAGTATTGATATGACAAGAGCACAAGCCCCCACAAACGCCTCGATAATACTTTTGAAGTCATTAGCGGATACGTCATTTTTTCGGCCCGAATGATAAGGTAATTTTTTCATGTCAATTGCATCTTTCAAACTGGCTGTTTGTTGCGTCTTGGGGTCTACGCAAAAAATTGATTTGTTGAGTGATAAAAAGTGTCTGGTGAGTTTGGCTCCTCGGTGTTTGGGCGAAGAGTTTTTTTTGAGCTCAGTACTTTTTTTAGCGAGCTCTACAGTCATCTGGATAATCGCAGGGCCGAAGTGCAATATCCATTTGACTGCTTGATTGAGAGCATCAAGGCCTATGCTCAATGGGATTAGATTGGTGTGTCCAGAGAGCTGGATGTTGTCGGAAAACTCAGAATACAATTCGCGTTCAGATATCTCAATCTGAGGAAATAACTCTGGTAAAACCTTGTGCCCTTGAAGCACGCATTTAAGCATGGTGGTGGTGGCATTAAAGTGTTTTGCTCCAATACTTTCGTGCTTCAGTTCGTGTGTAAGCGGCTGGTTCTGGGAAGGGTGCTGCCTATGCTTATTAGCAGGGGTGGTTTTAGACCGGGGAGTTGGTTCGAATTGATTGATAAAGGCCGCAAGGCTATCGGATACCCCAGTTTGCGGAATGTTAAAAGTAGAGTTCAAGAAAACCCGAGAGATCGTATGGCTTGTTTTACCTTTTAACGTTGTCGTAATAATAAGGCCGTTTCGCTGAAACCAATCCTTAGCGTCATCGACGAACGACTGATCCAGATTGTGAGGGTCATTGAGCAATATATTAAGAGGGAGAGTGCACTTGAGTTTCGAATGTAAGTAAGATATGAGACGTTCCTTATGCTCCAAAGCGGACGTCCATCCACCCTCGCTGAAATCTTTCATGAATTCGATACAGTCATTTTTGGTCAGGAGCATGAATCCATTATCTTTGGTCTGGAAATGACTTTCATTGAGCAAAAGCCTGTTCAGTAAGCTCACGGAAAAATTGATGTAGTGTTGCCATCTTTTTGGAGCGATTGGGCGAGTTGTAAGTTTTCCCATTCTAATATGGTAAGCCAGCTTTTGTATGCTTACTAAGCTCAAAAAGTTTTCAGGGTCGCCGAGCTTGCTTCCGTCAATGAGTGAGACGTCGAAATTGATTGTTCGCTTCTTTGAATTCCCAGGGTCTGTAGTCTCCCACACCTTGCTGCCAATCCCACCAGACGTTAACCAGCTGCACTTATATGATTCATCTGATTTGAGGGTGATAGAGCGCTGTGCTTGCGCTAAAAGCAAACTGATATGCTGTTCATCGTTGAGCGTAGCTTTGGAATATGGCATTTTAATAAGCTCTCAGATGTCAGTAAGTGATAAGCCATGCTTATTGCTTAATAAATCCTTTTGTTGGGCAGCTACGATTAGGGCCTTCTTATGCACGTGCCTGAACTCGGCAATCGAATCACCAGTGAGCTTGTCAATAATTGCAGATTCCACCATGGACAGTTCACTATTGATAAGCTCGGCTGCAGAAGTTAGCAAGCACGTAATCTGTCGAATTTTAGAATCACTCATGATTAAAACTTCATCATGCGTATCTGCTAGGTTTTCTTGAGGTGGATTTGGATAGAGATTTATATAAGTATACATTGCGGCAATAGATCGCTCATCTATCCCTATTACGAGCTCTGTTTCAGGGTGAGGGGTTTCGTGATTAGAATCTTTGGGTAGGTACTTCCCTAATCGTTTGTTGACCATTTCACTAAAGGCGTCGCCATTTTTTATGTCTCTAAGCATTTTTGAAATGAAAGATCGGAGGGCGGTTGCAGTTAGAAAGTCTGATGCTTCGAGCTGCCATGGCTCTCCCTCTGTTGCAACGATGATAAGCTTCTGCTGCATGATGCGGATAGCTCTCGTTGCCCATCTTATTATCAGCCAGTCCGGGATATATCGGGCTCTTACAACCTGTACCGAATTATTTAACGTGTCTGCAACTTTCCGAAGGCTACCATACTCTAAGAAAGTGAGTATTCCCTGCGTGGTTCGCAGTGTGCTCAAGTTAAATTCTCGGTCTTTTATTCCGGCTGAAATTAACTCCGGCTTTAAGACGGAATATAATGTGATACCTGTGTTGAAAGCCATAACCTTCGCTATGGCGCGTCCCGTGCATCCAATCTGTGATTCATTCGCGACTAAAAAAAGCTTACGCCAATTCGTTTTTTTTCTGCCCTTCAAATTAGCTCTGGGAATCTCAGTGCATTCAATCAGGTCAGTAATGATTTCAGCGCTCAGTTTTGGGAGCAGTGAAGTTTTTCGCTTACCTGCCCGTGGCTTATCTACACTGAAGATGAGACTCTTTCCTCCGCTTCTGGCCCTCAGGTAGAATTTTCCCGCCTGAGTGTAGAGGCTGGATGTGATTAGCGAGTAAGGTGGGAATGACGGATTTTCTGAGATGAGTATGCAGCAAGCGGCTGCACAATCCCTACTCGATAGAAGGCCCAGTAGGCGACATAAAGTTTCTGTGATTGTGCATTTGGGAATGTCATTGTTACCTGCAATCTCTCTTATTTTTTTTAGCCATAGTTTTCGAGTCCTGTTGTTATAAATAATTGGCCGAAAAAAAGGTATTTCCATAAGCTGCACTGAGCTGATAGCGGACAATATAGTCGTGTTTTTGATATAGTATTTTAAAACTGCAAGAAACCAGTTGATTCCCAGGGGTTGGGATGGATGAGCAAGATGCACGCCGTTTACGATATATGCTTTGTTTCTAAGCATTGTTGTTATTTCTGGTTCGGATATTTTATTAGTTAGCTCTTTTCCGATTTGGTGGCACTGTCGCATCTTTTTCCAGTAAGCTGCGCAAGCGGCTACAACCGCATCTGCACCGGTTTTTAGCTTGTTTTTCAGACCCTCAATGTAAGTGTCGTCGTCAAGCTCCAGCCCTGATTCCACTAGCTCCCATTTGGGTAATAGTTCATTCAGGGATGACGGTACGGTTAGATGGATTGTTTCATGCCCAAGCGGTTGCTCTGCGCTATCGTGACACCCCCCATGTATCGAAGCACTAGGTATAAGTGAAGTTGTCGGGATAAAACCGCGTCTCTGAACCTCGACATATATGTCCTTTATTTTATGCCATTCGGCAATGCGTACAGAGTATTGAGTGCTGGGGTCTTCAAGATGGGATGAAAAATGCTCGTAAAGGTAAGCGTCCCAGTCATGAGGTGGGTATTGATCTTCGCTACGATCAATATTCTTGAGGATTCTATTCAGTGCTTGGACATATCCAGCAGCTGACTGCTCAGATAGCCTTGAAGCGCGCCTGACTACTGCGTCCGACAGTGTTTTTAGATCGCGGTCTTGTAGCCCTTCAGGGATCTCGAAGTTCCGAGTAGTGAAACCTTTTCGCGTATGAGCGTCGGGCCAACTGAACGTTAGCTTTTTTGTCCCGGTGATTTGGTACGCGAGCATACGCTAGCCCATGAATTTGATTATCAATTCAACCTAGCTCCAATTAGCTAGGTGTCAAATAGCATTTTCATTAAATCTCCTAAGATACTGATATTTATGATTAAAACCATGACATTAGATTTGCTTGTCTAGAAAACGACCATGCTCGACATCAACGGCATCCTCGGCCTGGCCGCGCTGATGGGGGGCCTCAAGCACGGCGAGCAGCAGTACAACGATGACTCGGCGCGTAGCTACAGCGTGATGATCCTCACCGCCATGGGCGTCTCGATGGTGGTGCCCGAGTTCATTCCCGAGCCGGACTGGAAGCTCTATTCGGGTTTCACCATTGGCGCGATGCTGCTGCTTTACGGCTTGTTTCTGCGCATGCAGGTGGGCCCGCACAGCTACTTTTTCAGCTACAGCTACCCGGAGAAGAAGCGCCGCCGCCCTGCTCCCGAGGACCTGGCCGAGGAAGAGCCGCCCGCCAGCCTGGGCCTGTCCATCGGCCTGCTGGTGTTTGGCGTGGTGGTGATCGGCGCGCTGGCCGAAGTGATGTCCAAGGCCATGGATCTCGGCCTGGAAGGTAGCGGTGCGCCGCCGGTGGTGACGGCGATTCTGGTGGCGGCGATCTCGGCGGCGCCCGAAATTCTCACGGCGTTGCGCGCCGCCCTGGCCAACCGCATGCAGTCGGTGGTCAACATTGCGCTGGGGGCATCGTTGTCGACGGTGATCCTCACGGTGCCGGTCATGGAGGGGTTGGCGCTCTACAGCGGTCAGCCGTTCCAGATGGCGATGACGCCGGTGCAGACGGTGATGATCTTCATCACCCTGCTGGTGTCGGCCATCAACCTCAATGACGGCGAAACCAACGCCATCGAGGGCATGACCCACTTCGTGCTGTTCGCGACCTTCATCATGCTGTCGCTGCTCGGTCTGTAGCGAGGGGGCTTGCCCCCGAAAAATGACCGGCATCACGGTGGCGTGCGATACATTTTTTCGGGGGCAAGCCCCCTCGCTACATAGTCCGCTTAACCCACCAATTCCCGTGCCGCTTCGCGGTGATGGGCGATCAGCTGCGCGATGTCGAGCCCCGGAACCTGCCCGTCGATCACCCGCCACTGGCCGCCGATCATCACCCGATCCGCCCGATCGGCACCACACAGCAGCAGCGCGCTCAACGGATCATGGCTGCCGGAAAAACGCAGTTCGTCCAGCTTGAACAGCGCCAGGTCGGCCTGCTTGCCCGGCGCCAGTTCACCGATGTCCGTGCGCCCCAGCAACTGCGCCGAGCCGCGGGTCGCCCAGCCCAGCACCCGCTGCGGAGTAATGGCCGCGGCGCCGTAACGCAGGCGCTGCAGATACAGGGCCTGGCGCGCTTCGAGGATCATGTTCGAGGCATCGTTGGACGCCGAGCCATCCACCCCCAGCCCCAGTGGTGCCCCGGCATCGGTCAACTCCAGCGTCGGGCAGATCCCGGAGGCCAGGCGCATGTTCGAGCTCGGGCAATGACATACACCGGTACCTGCCGCGCCGAGCCGGGCGATTTCGTCCGGGTTGAAGTGAATGCCATGGGCCAGCCAGGTGCGTGGCCCCAGCCAGCCGACACTGTCGAGGTAATCGACGGTGCGCAGGCCGAAGCGCTGCAGGCAGAAGTCTTCTTCGTCCAGAGTCTCGGCCAGATGGGTATGCAGACGTACGTCCAGGCGTTCGGCCATCTCGGCGCTGGCGCGCATGATTTCGGTGGTCACCGAAAAGGGCGAGCAGGGCGCCAGGGCGATCTGGATCTGCGCACCGTCGCCGCGCTGGTGATAACGCTCGACCAGGCGCTGGCTGTCGGCCAGGATCACTTCACCCTGCTGCACCGTCTGCTGTGGCGGCAGGCCGCCGTCGGCTTCGCCCAGGCTCATGGAACCGCGGGTGAGCATGGCGCGCATGCCCAGGTCGCGCACCACCCCGACCTGTACGTCGATGGCGTCTTCCAGGCCCTGGGGAAACAGATAGTGATGATCGGCCGCCGTGGTGCAGCCTGACAGCAGCAACTCGGTGAGGGCGACCTTGCTGGCCAGCGCGAGTTTTTCCGGGGTCAGGCGCGCCCAGACCGGGTAGAGCGTCTTGAGCCAGGGGAACAGCGGCTGGTTGACCACCGGCGCCCAGGCGCGGGTGAGGGTCTGATAGAAGTGATGGTGGGTGTTGATCAGGCCCGGCAGCAGCACGTGCTCGCGGGCATCGAAGACTTCGTCGCAGGGGCGTGCAGGCTGAGCGCCTGCGGCCAGCACTTCGTCGATGACGCCGTTTGCCAGCACCAGGCCGCCACGGGCGTCGAGGCCGTTGGCAGTGAAAATCGCAAGAGGGTTTTTCAACCAGATACGGGGCGCGGACATAAGCCGACTCCTCTGAAAAGTGTGTTCAGGTAAGCCAGCTCAGTTTTGCCCTGTCTGCTGATCCAGGTGGCGCGCATTGTATCGAGCTGATCGAGGTTTGTCCGCAAGCCGTTGCGACCCTCGCGTCGTACACCTGAGGAAGCAGGGTTTGCCCCTTAGTCGTACACCTGTGGGAGATTCTATGGTCTTGCGCAAACCGTGCCGGCCCCTTCGCCAGCAAGCTGTGCTCCCACAGGTGTAAGGCTCAGACCCGGTTTGCACTGTGGGAGCAAGGCTTGCCCGCGAAGAGGCCAGTTGCGTCTCCCTAGATCAATGCCCAGGCTGCCAAGGCTGCCCCAACGACACCGGCGCATACAGCCGCGTGCGAATCGCGTCCCGGGACAGCAGCACCAGCACCACGATAGTCGCCACATACGGCAGCATCGCCAGCAGATTGGACGGGATCGCCAGCCCCAGGCCTTGAGCCACCAGATACAGAATGCTGGCAAAGCCAAACAGGTACGCGCCCAGCAGCAAGCGCCAGACCCGCCAGCTGGCGAACACCACCAGCGCCAAAGCGATCCAGCCGCGGCCGGCGCTCATGTTTTCGGCCCACATCGGCGTATAGGCCAGCGACAGATAGGCGCCCGCCAAGCCGGCCATGGCGCCCCCGAACAGCACGGCCAGGGTGCGCACCCGCAGCACCGGCAGACCCATGGCGCTGGCGGCGTCGGGGTTCTCGCCTACGGCCTGGACGATCAGGCCGACGCGGCTCTTGAGGATCACCCAGGCGATCGCCGCGAACAGCGCGAATGACAGGTACACCAGGGCGTCCTGCCCGAATAGTGCGCGCCCCACCAGCGGCAGGCCGCTGAGCAGCGGGATGGCCAGCGGCTCGAAGCCCGCCAGCGGCTTGCCCACCCAGGCCGCGCCGACGAAGGTCGACAGCCCGACACCGAATATCGTCAACGCCAGGCCAGTAGCCACCTGATTGGCATTGAAACTCAGGGCCACCAGCGCGAACAGCGACGACAGCAGCATCCCGGCCGCCATCGCCAGCAGGACGCCGAGCCACAAGCTGCCGGTGCTGAAGGCGACGATAAAACCCACCACCGCGCCGAACAGCATCATGCCTTCCTGGCCCAGGTTGAGCACGCCGCTCTTTTCACACACCAGTTCGCCCAGTGCCACCAGCAGCAGCGGCGTACCGCAGCGCACGGTGGCAAACAGAATGTTGCTGATCAGGTCCATATCCATGTCGGTTTCCTCAGCCCAGGGCCGGTGTCGAAGTGAGCGCGCCGCGCCGTACCCAGCGGCCCTTGAGGCGCGGGCGATAGAGGATCAAAACGTCGCTGGCCAGCAGGAAGAACAGCATCATGCCCTGGAACAGTTGGGTGATCGCCTGGGGCAGATTGAGATTCATCTGCGCGTTCTCGCCGCCCAGATACAGCAGCGCCATCAACAGGCTGGAAAACACGATGCCGATGGGGTTGAGGCGGCCGAGAAAGGCCACGGTAATGGCGGCATAGCCATAGCCCGGCGACACCGCCGGCACCAGTTGCCCGATCGGCCCCGCCACTTCACCCACGCCGGCCAGCCCGGCCAATGCGCCGCTGATCAACAGCGCGAACCACACCAGGGATTTTTCCCTGAAGCCGACAAAGCCGGCCGCGCGCTTGTCCAGCCCGAGCACCTTGATCTGAAAGCCCACGAAGCTCCTCTGCAACAACACCCACACCGCCACCAGTGCCAGCAGGGCGAAGTACAACCCGGCGTGCAGGCGGCCGTCGGCGAACACCAGCGGCAAGCGGCTGGCATCGCCAAACATCGCCGACTCGGGGAAGTTGAAACCGGCCGGGTCCTTGAGCGGACCATGGACGAAATACAGCAGCAGGTTGAGCGCTATGTAATTGAGCATGATGCTGGTGAGGATTTCGTTGGCATTGAACTGCGTGCGCAGCCAGGCGGTGAGTCCGGCCCAGGCCGCGCCAGCGAGAGTACCGGCGCTGAGCACCATGACCAGCGCCCAGCGGCTTTCCATGTCGATGATATTGACTGCCACCGCGCTGCCGGCCAGGGCGCCGATGAGCAGTTGCCCCTCGGCGCCGATGTTCCAGATGCGCGCCTGATACGCCACCGCCAGCCCCAGCGCGCAGAGCAGAATCGGCAGCGCCTTGACCAGCAACTCACCGACACCGTAGAGATCCTTGACCGGGTCGATCAGCAAGGTATGCAGGGTCAGCAACGGGTCCAGCCCCAGCGCCATGAACAACAGCGAGCCACAGCCCAGCGTGAGCACGGCCGCGAGCAGCGGTGAGCACCAGAGCATGGCGCGCGATTGCTGGCCGCGGGGTTCGAGTGAAAGCAACATGACAGGCTCCGATTAGCTGAGGGCGGCAGTGTGGTCGAAGCGGCCGGCCATCCAGCCGCCGATCTCTACCGCTGTGGTGTCCGGGGTCGGTTTCAGGTGGCTGAGGCGGCCACTGCTGAGGGCGCCCAGGCGGTCGCTGATTTGAAACAGTTCGTCGAGATCCTCGGAGATCACCAGGATCGCCGCGCCCGCATCGCGCAGGGCGATCAAGGCACGGTGAATGGTGGCCGCGGCGCCTACGTCGACACCCCAGGTCGGGTGTGCGGCGATCAGCAAGCGCGGTTGCTGGAGGATTTCCCGGCCGAGAATGAATTTCTGCAGATTGCCACCGGACAGGCTGCGCGCCGGGGCCTGTTCGCCGGCGGCCTTGACCCCGAAGCGGCTGATGATTTCCTTGGCCAGGGCCACCACCTTGTGGCGGCGGATCAGGCCGTTTTCCACCAGACCCTGCTGAAAAGCCGTGAGCAAGGCGTTGTCGCTCAGGCTCATGTCCGGCACCGCGCCGTGGCCCAGGCGTTCGGCCGGCACGAATGCCAGGCCCAGGCGCCGGCGCGCATCCGGGCGCAGATGGCCGACCTTCGCCCCGGCGAAGCGCAAAGTCGCGGCCTGCGCGGAAGGCAGGGTGATTTCGCCACTGAGCAACGCCAGCAGCTCGTCCTGGCCGTTGCCGGCGACCCCGGCGATGCCGACGATTTCGCCACTGCGCACTTGCAGGTCGAGGTCGCTGAGCGAGCAGCCGAAGGGATCGGGGTTGTGCCAGGACAGCTTGTCGATCTGCAAGAATTCCGCGCCACCGCTGATCTTCGGGTAGTGAGCGCTCAAGCCCTCGGCCTCGCCGACCATCAACTGCGCCAGCTCAAGGTCCGAGCATTGCGCGGGCAGACAGTGCCCAGAGACCTGGCCGCCACGCAGCACGGTGGCGCTGTGGCAGAGCGCGCGCACTTCGGCCAGCTTGTGGCTGATAAAGAGGATGCTGCAGCCTTCACTGGCGAGGCGCCGCAGGGTCACGAACAGGTCGTCGGCTTCTTGCGGGGTGAGCACCGAGGTGGGCTCGTCGAGAATCAGCAGGCGGATGTTCTGCATCAGACAACGGACGATCTCCACCCGCTGGCGCTCACCGATCGACAGGCTGTGCACCAGACGCTGCGGCTCCAGCGGCATGCCATAGCGCTGCGACACCTCGCGGATGCTGGCCTCCAGTTGCGCCGGGGTTTGCCCGTTGTCCATCGCCAGGGCAATGTTCTGCGCCACGGTGAGGGTCTCGAATACCGAAAAGTGCTGAAACACCATGCCCACGCCCAGGCCACGCGCCTGGGCCGGATTGCGCATCTTGACCGCTTCGCCCTGCCAGTAGATCTGCCCGGCGTCCGGTTGGGTAACGCCGTAGATGATCTTCATCAAGGTGCTTTTGCCGGCGCCGTTCTCGCCCAGCAGCGCGTGGATCTCGCCGGGGGCGATGCTCAGATCGATACGATCGTTGGCCAGGCAGCCGGGGTAGCGCTTGCTGATGGCGGACAACTGCAATCGTGGGACAGTGGCTGAGTTGGACATGACCTGCTCGACTCGAATGACGACCGCTCGGATAAAGCAAAAAGCTGGCCACCTAGTCAGCTTTGCTCGTTTGCCACTCTGTAGCGAGGGGGCTTGCCCCCGATAGCCTTAATCAGGGCCTGCAAGGGTGACTGAACTGACACTTTCGGGGGCAAGCCCCCTCCCTACAGGGCACCGATTGGGTGCGCAATTCTCCGTAGCGCCCTGATTCGAGCTGATCAAAAAACAACCAATCGACTTGAAACGACTTCCAGCCTGCACCCGATGCAGCTTTGCACGGTTTATCCACAGGTTGGTCCACAGGAACTGTGCGCAACGTGAAACGCGGTGCATAACGCTCGCCATTCTCGCTATATCACCGACAATTTATCGCTAAGCATATGATTGAAAGGGAATTGATCCGGCCAGAGCGCCATTCGATCAAAAAATGATCATGAGGCTGGAAGCCACGTCCCATCTGGCTTCGGCGCGTTTGCCAAGAGCTTATCCACAAGCGGGTACACAGTAGATGTGGGCAATTGCCCATCGCGGTCAACCTGGGTTGAGTACCAGGCGGCCACGGCTGATATCGGCGAGTTGCCGGGTCAGTGTCTCAACGGACGAAGGCACCAGCGCCAATTGCAGTTCGACGCCGTTGGCCGTGTAGTTTTCGTTATCGATCAGCCCGTGCGCCTCGGCGACGCGCAGCTTGACCAGTGCCAGCTCGCTGAAGGTGCACTCGCAGGCATAGGGCGTGCGGCTGACCAGCGGTTTTTTCTCGGCTTGTTGCAGGCACTTGTTGGCACTACCGCCGTAGGCGCGAGCCAGACCACCAGTGCCCAGTTGAATGCCGCCGTACCAGCGAATCACCAGCACCACCACGCGATCGCAATCCTGCGCCTCGATAGCGGCCAGGATCGGGCGCCCGGCCGTGCCGCCGGGTTCGCCATCGTCGCTGGAGCGGTACTGATCGCCCAGTTTCCATGCCCAGCAGTTGTGCGAGGCCGCCAGATCACTGAACTGGTCGATAAAGGCCTGGGCCGCAACGGCGCTGTCGATAGGGGCGGCGAGGGCAATAAAGCGGCTCTTGCGAATATCTTCACGATATTCACAAGGGCCGAGCAGGGTTGAAGGCATTGCAGGAATCCGGCAGGTCAGTCGATCGGGGGCGTGAGGCCACAGCCCTTGAGAATGATGCGGATCAGATTATCGCTCGCTTCGGTGAAGTCCTGCTTGGTCAGGCGCGTCTTGCCGCTGACGCGACAGATCTGCGTGGCGAAATCAGCGTAATGCTGAGTGCTGCCCCACAGCAGGAAGATCAGGTGCACCGGGTCGACCGGGTCCATCTTGCCGGCGGCGACCCAGTGCCGGAATACATCGGCACGGCCCTGGAACCAGGCGCGGTAATCGTGGCTGAAATATTCGCTCAGGCACTCGCCGCCGCTGATGATCTCCATGGCGAAGATGCGCGACGCCTGCGGGTGGCGGCGGGAGAACTCCATCTTGGCGCGAATGTAGCGGGTCAGTGCCAGGGCCGGATCGTCTTCGACGGTCAGGTTGTTGAAAGTGCTGTCCCAGAGTTCGATGATGTTGCTCAGCACGGCGATATAAAGACCGAGCTTGTTGTTGAAGTAGTAATGCAAGTTGGCCTTGGGCAACCCGGCATTCAACGCGATGGTGTTCATGCTGGTGCCTTTGAAGCCATGGCGAGCGAACTCGTCTTCGGCGGCGATGAGGATCGCTTCTTCGTTTTTCTGCCGGATGCGGCTGGCGGGCTTGCCGTTGCTGTGGGCGCTGTGCGCAGGAACTTCAAGGGTCATGGACGGTTCCGAACAAATCGTGTGGGTGCGACTGATGCGTTGATAGCGCACCCACACATATCAAGACAAGCGCCGTGTAATAAAACTCTCAAACCTCTGTTTTAATTCCGTGTTCTGCGAGTTCCGGCGCTGCGGCGGCGTCGCTGGCCTGGGCCTTGGGCTCGGGCAAAATCACGCACAGCACCAGAGCGGTGATGCCACCGCTGGTGATGGCCGAGTCAAACAGGTTCTGCACCAGCTTGGGCATCAGGTGCAGCAGCTCCGGTACGGCGGCAATGCCCAGGCCGACACCGAACGAGGTGGCGATGATCAGCATGTTGCGGCGATCCAGCGCCGACTGCGCAAGGATGCGCACACCCGCCGCAGCCACGCTGCCGAACATCACCAGAGTGGCGCCGCCGAGCACCGGCTTGGGAATCTGCTGCAACACCGCACCGATGCTCGGCACCAGACCGAGCAGAAACAGCACCGCACCGATGTACAGGCCGACATAGCGGCTGGCCACGCCAGTCAGCTGGATCACGCCGTTGTTCTGGGCGAAGGTGGTGTTGGGGAACGCGCTGAAGGTGGCGGCGATCATGCAGCTGGCGCCGTCACCCAGGACCCCGCCCTTAAGGCGCTGGATGTAGCTCGCGCCGGTGATGGGCTGGCGCGATAGCATGCAGTTGGCGGTCAGGTCGCCGACGGTTTCGATACTGCTGATCAGGTAGATCAGGGCAATCGGGAAGAACGCCGTCCAGTCGAAGGCGAAGCCGAACTTGAACGGCACCGGCACGCTGATCAGCGGCAGGTCGGGCAGGGCATGGGGCACCAGTTTGCCGGAAAACCACGCGGCGATGCTGCCCACCACCAGGCCGATGATGATCGACGACAGGCGTATCCATGGCGTGTTGGAGCGGTTGAGCAAAATGATCACCACCAGCACCAGGCCACCGAGGGCAAGGTTGCCTGGGGCGCCGAAGTCGGGCGCGTTGAAGCCGCCTCCCAGATCGGTGATGCCGACCTTGATCAGGCTGATGCCGATCAGGGTGATGACGATACCGGTCACCAGCGGGGTGATCACCCGCCGCAGTTGGCCGATGAAGCGGCTGAGGACGATCTGCACCACAGCACCGAAAAAGCACACACCGAAGATCATCGCCATGATGTCTTCCGGGCTGCCGCCGCGTTGCTTGACCATGAAACCGGCCGATAGCACGGCACCCAGGAAGGCGAAGCTGGTGCCTTGCAGGCAGATCATCCCGGCGCCGATGCCGAACGGCCGGCGCGCCTGGATAAAGGTACCGACCCCGGACACCATCAATGCCATGCTGATGAGATAGGGCATGTGTGCGCCCAGGCCCAGGGTCGAGCCGATGATCAGCGGCGGAGTGATGATGCCCACGAAGCTGGCCAGCACATGCTGCAGGGCGGCGAGAAACGCGGGCACGGGTTTCGGGCGATCGTTGAGGCCGTAGATCAGGTCTTGGGTAATGGGCGCTTCTGGTGGCATGGTGAATTCTCGGCACGAGTGTGTGGCGTAGTGTGTCGATGCCTTTGCAAAAAGCTGTCCAAGTGTTCAGGAATGGTCTGACCTTTTGTTTATTAGTTGATATTTATCAATGAGATAAATATTTACCTGGCGATTTTATATGCACCTATCGTGTGGCCGTCAGACTCTCCAGAAAGCTTTCAAGCACCAAATGAGGGCGACGTCCCTTGCGCGTGACCCATGACAGGCTCAAATCATAAAAGCGCTCGCTGGGTTTCAACGCCCGCAAGCGCCCTTGCTGCACCCAGAAGCTGGCGTAGTGATCCGGGAGATAACCAATATAGCGCCCTGTCAGAATCAGAAACGCCATGCCCTCGCGATCCGAGGCGCTGGCGGTGCAGTGCAAAGCCTGATAATGGGCCTGAACATCAGCGGGCAGGCGGAAGGTCGGAGCGATCGCGTCCTGCTGGTTGAGGCGCTCGTCATCCAGCGCCTCGTCGGCCGCATAGAACAGTGGATGGCCCACGGCGCAGTACAGCAGCGAACGCTCGCTGTACAAAGGCTGGTATTCCAGCCCTGAAAGCGGGCTGGCCTGAGGCACCACGCCGACATGCAGGCTGCCGTCGAGCACGCCTTGTTCGACCTCGCTGGGAGCGATCATGCGGATCTGGATGCGCACGTCCGGCCCGCGGTCCTTGAGTTGCGCCAAGGCGTGGGTGATGCGCATGTGCGGCAGGGTCACCAGGTTGTCGGTGAGGCCGATGTTGAGTTCGCCGCGCAGGTGTTGATGCAGGCCGTTGACTTCGGTGCGAAAGCTTTCCAGGGCGCCGAGCAACTGCAACGCCGACTGATACACCTCGCGGCCTTCCTCGGTCAGCGAGAACCCCGCGCGCCCGCGCTGACAGAGGCGCAGGCCCAGGCGCTGTTCGAGGTCGCTCATCTGCTGACTGATCGCCGAGCGGCCGATGCCCAGCACGTTCTCGGCGGCGGAAAAACCACCGCACTCGACCACGCTGCGGTAGATCTTCAACAAGCGGATATCGAAATCGCTGACTTGCGCGAGCGGGGCGGGACGTCGGCTGATGGCCATAGTTTAGTGAGCGCCTGACTGAAGATCTGAAAAGCAGGATTTTCCAGACTTTATCCCCGTGACAAGTTACGGGCAAGACTGACGCGGCATCTACGCTTGTTACCTACGACTTTCATTGAAGAGGGGATGATCATGAACTTGCCCGAGAATGCGCCCGCTGGCATCACCAGCCAGCTGAAGCTGGATGCGCACTGGATGCCGTACACGGCCAACCGCAGTTTTCAGCGTGATCCGCGCATCATCGTGGCCGCCGAAGGCAGCTGGTTGACGGACGACAAGGGCCGCAGGATCTACGACAGTCTGTCGGGTCTGTGGACCTGTGGCGCCGGGCACACTCGCAAGGAGATCCAGGAAGCGGTCGCCAAACAGCTGGGCGTGCTCGATTACTCGCCGGCGTTCCAGTACGGCCATCCGCTGTCCTTCCAGCTGGCGGAGAAAATCACCGAGCTGACACCGGGCACGCTCAACCACGTGTTCTATACCAACTCCGGTTCCGAGTGCGCCGATACTGCGGTGAAAATGGTCCGTGCCTACTGGCGCCTCAAGGGCCAGGCCACCAAGACCAAACTGATCGGCCGCGCCCGTGGCTACCACGGGGTGAATATCGCCGGTACCAGCCTGGGCGGCGTCAACGGTAACCGCAAGATGTTCGGGCCGTTGCTGGATGTCGATCACCTGCCGCATACCGTGCTGCCGGAGAACGCGTTCTCCAAGGGCGAGCCTGAGCAGGGCGGCGTGGCACTGGCCAACGAGATGCTCAAGCTGATCGAGCTGCACGACGCTTCCAACATCGCCGCGGTGATCGTCGAGCCGATGGCCGGGTCGGCGGGTGTGTTGCCGCCGCCCAAGGGCTATCTGAAGCGCCTGCGGGAAATCTGCGACCAGCACAACATCCTGTTGATCTTCGACGAGGTGATTACCGGCTTCGGTCGTACCGGTGCGATGTTCGGGGCCGAGAGCTTTGGCGTCACTCCGGATCTGATGTGCATCGCCAAGCAGGTCACCAACGGTGCCATTCCCATGGGCGCGGTGGTGGCCAGCAGCGAGATCTATCAGACCTTCATGAACCAGGCCACACCTGACTATGCCGTCGAGTTCGCCCACGGCTACACCTACTCGGCGCATCCGGTAGCTTGCGCGGCGGGCCTGGCAGCCCTCGACCTGCTGCAAAAGGAGAATCTGGTGCAGAGCTCGGCCGAGCTGGCCCCGCATTTCGAGAAGGTGCTGCACGGCATCAAGGGCGCGAACAATATCGTCGATATCCGCAACTACGGGCTGGCCGGCGCAATCCAGCTGGCGCCAAGGGACGGCGATGCCATCGTGCGCCCCTATGAGGCCTCGATGAAGCTCTGGCAGGCCGGCTTCTATGTGCGTTACGGCGGCGACACGCTGCAGTTCGGCCCGACCTTCAACGCCAAACCACACGACCTCGATCGCCTGTTCGATGCCGTGGGCGTCGCACTCAACCAGATCGACTGATTATCCAGGGAGCTTTACATGAGCACTATCCAACACCTGATCAATGGCGATCTGGTTTCCGGCGGCGAACGTTTTGCCGATGTCTTCAACCCGTCCACCGGCGCCGCCATCCACAAGGTGCCGCTGGCCTCGCGCGAAACCGTGCAGCAGGCGATCGATGCGGCCAAGGCGGCGTTCCCGGCCTGGCGCAATACGCCGGCGGGCAAGCGCGCCCAGGTGATGTTTCGTTTCAAGCAATTGCTGCAGGACAACGAAGCGAAAATCGCCCAGTTGATCAGCGAAGAGCACGGCAAGACCCTGGAAGACGCGGCCGGTGAATTGAAGCGCGGTATCGAAAACGTCGAGTACGCCGCCGCGGCGCCTGAGATTCTCAAAGGCGAGTACAGCCGTAACGTCGGGCCGAATATCGATGCCTGGTCCGATTTCCAGCCGTTGGGTGTGGTGGCCGGTATCACTCCGTTCAACTTCCCGGCGATGGTGCCGCTGTGGATGTACCCGCTGGCGATCGCCTGTGGCAACTGCTTCATCCTCAAGCCATCGGAGCGCGACCCGAGCTCTACGCTGCTGATTGCGCAGTTGCTGCTCGAGGCCGGGCTGCCGGCAGGTGTGCTCAACGTCGTGCATGGCGACAAGACTGCTGTGGATGCGCTGATCGAGGCTCCAGAAGTCAAGGCGCTGAGTTTCGTGGGTTCGACGCCTATCGCCGAGTACATCTATAAAGAAGCGACGGCACGTGGCAAGCGCGTGCAGGCCTTGGGTGGTGCCAAGAACCATGCGGTGCTGATGCCCGATGCGGATCTGGATAACGCGGTCAATGCGTTGATGGGCGCGGCCTACGGTTCCTGTGGCGAGCGCTGCATGGCGATTTCGGTGGCAGTGTGCGTGGGTGATCAGGTGGCGGATGCGCTGGTGGCCAAGCTGGTGCCGCAGATCAAGGCGCTGAAGATCGGTGCCGGTACCTCTTGTGGCCTGGACATGGGGCCGCTGGTGACCGGACAGCATCGCGACAAGGTGACCGGCTATGTCGATGACGGCGTGCAGGCTGGCGCGCAGCTGGTAGTGGACGGTCGCGGTTTCTCGGTACCGGGTAATGAACAGGGCTTCTTCCTGGGTGGCTGCCTGTTCGACCACGTCACTCCTGAAATGCGCATCTATAAAGAGGAGATCTTCGGGCCAGTGCTGTGCATCGTGCGCGTCAACAGCCTGGAGGCGGCCATGCAGTTGATCAATGATCACGAATACGGCAACGGCACCTGCATCTTCACCCGTGATGGCGAAGCCGCGCGGCTGTTCTGTGACGAGATCGAAGTCGGCATGGTGGGGGTCAACGTGCCGCTGCCGGTGCCGGTGGCTTACCACAGCTTCGGTGGCTGGAAGCGTTCGCTGTTTGGCGACCTGCATGCCTACGGCCCGGATGGGGTGCGCTTCTATACGCGGCGCAAGGCGATCACTCAGCGTTGGCCGCAGCGTGCCAGCCATGAGGCGTCACAGTTTGCGTTTCCCAGCTTGTAGATATGTCGGGTGAAAGGGCGGGCCGCAAGGCCCGCCCTTTTTGCTTTTTGAATGATATGACAGTTTTTTGAAATTAACGGTTGACGCGGGTTTGAATCTCTCTATAATTCGCCCCACTTCCGGCGCAGTCGGAACTTGAAACTCCTTGTTAATCA